>PWFE01000126.1 GCA_003554115.1 Haloferacaceae archaeon
AAACCGCGAGGGTGTGTATTTGCTCGCTAACGCCAAAACGGCCGAGATCTATGGGTTGAGCCCCAGCGACGTCGAAGGCAAACGGGAAGTCGACTTTCTCCCCGAGGCTGCACAGTCGGCGGTTTTCCGAAAGGACGACCTCGCGGTGATCGAATCCGGCCAGCGAAAAGAAATCGACGAAGAAGAACTTACCACGGTCGACGGCGAGTGCCACATTCTTCGGACGACAAAGATACCGTACACAGTCTCACAGACGAACGAAGATGCGGTGCTTGGCTACGCCCGAGACATTACGGCGCTCAAACAGTACGAACGCCAACTCGAAACCCAACGCGACAACCTTGATATCCTCAATCAGGTTGTGCGCCACGACATCAGAAACGACCTACAGTTGGTTACCGCCTACGCGGAGATGCTTGCAGAAAGTGACTCACTCACCAAACCCGACCGTGGGTATCTCGGGAAAATCCAGAAGGCGGCCGACAACGCAATCGATCTGACAACCTCTGCCCGGGAACTGTCAGCCGTCATGCTCCAACAGGACGCCGAACTCACCGCTGTTAGCCTCGGCAAAACGCTCGAAACCCAACTCGAACGGGTTCGGTCGAGTCGACAGGCGGTCGCGATTACAACGACGGGGCCGATTCCAGCGGTTGAGGTCCACGCAGACGAGTTGCTGAGTGCGGTGTTCAGAAACGTCTTGGGGAACGCGGTCGAGCACAATGACAAAGACCTCCCAAAGGTCACTGTGGGGACACATCTTGAGGAGAACACGGTGACTGTCCGGATTGCCGACAACGGCCGTGGCGTTCCGGATTCACAAAAAGCGGAAATCTTCGGCCGCGGAAACAAGGGTCTCGAAAGCGATGGGACGGGTATCGGGCTGTATCTCGTTAGTTCGCTGGTCGACCGCTACGGCGGGGCAGTCTGGATTGAAGACAACGACCCCGAGGGAGCGATTTTCTGTGTCGAACTCCGGCGAGTCTAAGGAGTCCTACACTTCCGGAAGCAGCCTGATCAGTGCTTGGTATCGTCGCAGCCATCCTGCTCGGTATCGTCGCAGCCATCCTGCTCGGAACGGTGTAGACGGGAGCCTGTGGACTGTACTCGCTGCTCGGCGTCGACACCGTATCGATGAAATCGAACCGGTTCTTCGAGACGGCCGTCTGCCGTCCTGTTCGTAGCGACTCCGGTGTTGCGGTTTTTCGGAGTAACTGTTAATCGGTTTCAGAACACTATCTTAGTATGGCTATTCTCGTAGCAATCGGTGATGACGACCGGTTCGAAGCCGTCCTTGATGTTGCAATCCAGTTAGCCGACGGACTGCACCAACCACTAACCGTCGCCCACGTCACTGAACACGAGACTGCATCAGCCGACGACCGGAGTTTCCGTGATGAAATTCGTGCGTATCTCTCGGATGTCGACATCACGGCGGACGTCTCGCTAGAACATCTCAACCGAAGCGGCCTCCGGTCGGGCACCGCCATCGGCAACCAACTGGTCGACATCGCCGAAGGCGTTGAGATCAACCACATCGTCATCGGCCATCGCTCGAAAACCCAACTGGAAACCCTTCGTGAGGGCCACACCGGCTTTGTGGTTGCCCAGGAGGCCGGCGTGCCAGTGACGATTGTCCCCGAAGCTGTCGGAGAGTGACTGCAATCGAGACGTGTTGTTGGTGTGGCTTTGATTTCGACGTTGGTGGCTCTCGGTACTCACTGGCAAAAACCTCATAATGCGGTTCGAAGCCGTTGAGTGAGTACGACCACCACTGCTCAGTGGTTTCGTTCTGGGTGAGTTATCGTACTGCTTTTGTCTCAGTATTTGTGAGTCTGGCTAATGAGTCGACCAGCCGAGCGTACGGACGAACAACCCTCGGAGTACGAGATCCGGGATGTGTTCAAGCAGTTGGACGAACTCGAACAGACGGTTTCGAGTTCGGACGAACGTCGAGAGGTTCAGCGAACCAGGCGGATGCTCGAAGGCGTTCCCGGCAAGGAATACATCCGAAAATATACCACGCGGGATATCGCTGAAGGGTTTGTCGGCGGAATTATCTTTTCGCTCCCGCTGCTTGTCGAGGACGGCGTTTTCGAGATTGCCGAGTGGTTTCTGTCAGCCTTTGTCGGGCCGATTCCAATTTTCCTTTCTACTAATATTCTCTTTATTACGGTGCTGACAGCGGGCTTGCTGTACGCCACCGACATCCGAGAGGTACAGATGCGGCTAGTGTTCGGCTTCATCCCCAAACGGCTGGCGACCTCGCTGACGATCTCGTTTTTGGTCGCTGCCGGAATGATGTTCCTGTGGGGTCGACTACACGAAGCAGATCCAACAACACTCGAACAGTTCGCTCGGATTACAGTCATTTGGGCGGCCGCTGCCCTCGGGGCAACGCTGGGTGACATCCTCCCCGGCGAAAGCCAGGGCCAGGATTTGGCGACGATGATCGCCGACATCGGCGACGGCTCGTCGACGCCGGCTAACGGGAAGTGAGCAACTGGCCGTTCCGAATGTACAAATTTATACTGAACTTTGGAACAAATGCGGCAAGGAGGCCTGATTTCCTGCCGGCTGTTTGCTGGCAAACACCGGTTCGTATATAAAACCTTCACCGGTTGAGAGTGATACCTACGGGCGAAGGGTTCGCTTGTATAGATATGAGCAACCCGGATCTTCCACCGTCGAAGGTGAGTCAGGCACCCGCGGACGCCGATCCGCTGGATATCGTCGACGACCTCGAAGACGGTCCAGACGACTGTCCGTACGACCAAGAGCTTGGTCGACGGATGGGAATCGACGCCATGCGCGTCGCCAACGGCGAGCTAGACGAGAAAGCGTTCCACGAGAAGTACGAAGACGAACTCATCGCCGAGTTCGGAGACGACTACACGCCCGCGGAGGTGATGGGCCATGAGTAGCCAGTCAGGAGACGGCTTGACCCGTCGCTCGCTGCTGAAAGCCGGCGGTGCTGCCGCGACGATGGCCGCACTCGGTGGCTGTGTAGACGATGTCGCACGACAGGTCGGCTTCGGTACCGACCGAACTGCAACCCCAATTGCCGATGCCAACACGGCGTTCGGCAACTG
>PWFE01000051.1 GCA_003554115.1 Haloferacaceae archaeon
CGGGGACTCCAGTCAGGAATCTGCGTGGGCGTCCGCCCCGGCTCCGTCGCTCGGCCGCGTGAGAAGGCTCACCTCCTCCAGGAGGTCTCTCGCGGTCTCGACTCGCTCTCGATCCGCGTCGTCCAATCGGTCGACGTCGAGTCGGTTGAGATTGCTGAGTATACGATGCATCCGGTAGCCCTGTTTGAACTCTTGCTCCATCGGAAGCGCCTCACCGCTCGCCGGCGCGGAAAGACCCACCATCGAGACTGGCGTCGGACTTGCAGAAGATCCCGGTCTTAACCAACGAATCTCGACGGCACTCGCAGGCTGTTGGTTAATCGATGCCCAGCATTGGCCTTACTCGAGATTGGGGCCGTAGCGAGCCGAGCCACACACCCGGCACTCCCAGATCGGTTGCCCCGTCCACGCCTCATCCGGGACCGACTCGTGGCTCTTGAACCGGTGGTCGGTTGCCCGTCCACAGTTTTGACAGTCGAGTTCCTGCGTCGTCGGCACCGACGACGCCTGGCGATCAGCCGCAGCTTCGCCAGTAGATTCGGTCAGCGCTATCGCTGGAACCAGCCACACCGCGTCGTCGGCGTCGTCGAGGACCGCGTCGAGACGCGACACGTCGCGGATGCCGTCCCCACGCTGGTCGTAGAGGCGCGTCGGGGCCTGTTCCTGACGCTCCGACGCTTCCTGCCCGTGCCACCCAGTCCGGTCACGGGCGGCACTGAGAAGCCGCTCTCCCTCTGCTGACGACACCTGTACCGCGTCGGGAAGTGAGGGCCATTGCTCGGTCAGCTGGCGCGCTGGCGCCTCGCCGAGATCGTAGATGAGTGAGTAGTCGTCGACGGCCGGCTCCGCCTGGTTGGCAGAGAGGAGGTTCGCCGCGGCGCCGCCCTTCGCCACGGCGCCGTAGAACGTGGTCGACTCGACGACCAGGTGGACGATGCCGAGGCACGTCGTCGACGTTGACTCGTTCATGCTAGTGGCGTCACTCTCGAGATGGTTGGTGAGACAGAACCGGCATTTCGTCTGGCCGTCTGGGACTGACGCCCCACAGGACCGGCACTCGCCGTCGGTTACCGTCGGCGCATCAGGGTAGCCACCAGAGCTCGTCGCGACCCGTTGCCGCTGGGGAGCACCCTCACACTCGTCGTCCACTCTCGTGTCCGGAATGTGGGACGCCTCGCCGATTGGCCGCAGTTCCTCAAAGTCAGAATCTCGGTTGTGCATCGCTTGGTGTAGTTTGTCCCGGATTCGTATTTCAACGCCAGGGCCAGTGTCCGCTCCGTCTTCGGTTTGAGTATGGGCCATGAAATACGTCATGCGAACATCTTATATTCCATGAGAAAGAAGTTGGGAGTAGCAATTGGGGTTCCTATGAGCAGTAACGACACCAAACACGTTCAAACGGAACTGAACGAGGACGAATACGAACGCTTCCGCGAGTTCGCGAGAGAACACGGCCTCTCGCTCAAAGAAGCCGGGCACGAGGCGCTGCTCGAGTGGATCGAACGCCAGCAGCAAGCCGATCCTAACGACCCGGCGTTCACCGTCCTCGACGACCTCGAGGACGAATCGCTCCCAGCGTCGGCAGCGACGGACGCTCGCGAGGAAGACGATCTCGTCGACGAGTGGCACGGGAGCGACGAACCGTTCACGCTCGCTGACGACCCGTCTGCGCAATCCTGAATTCGGATGGCTGAACCTGTTGACACACCGATCGGGACGATTACACCCGAGCATTTTCGCCCAGGTCACGTCCGTCATCAGGTCGTCATCGGCCCCAAGTTCCTGTACGCGCTGTTCAACCCCCAGGATCGGATGCACGCAGTTTCTCGGGCGTTCATGATGTTCGTTCGCGACGGCGACCTCCCGTATCGTCGCCTCATCCTCAACGACCACATCGTGGACGAGGCCGCAACCCGGCTGAAAAAGCAAGCGTCGATGCGGAACGCCGCGTCGTTCCTGACGACGCTCGACGAGAGCACGCTGTATCAGTTCGAAACCGTCTCTGCGGATGTTTTTGCTGACGCCAAAGCAACGTTCGTTGAGTGGACGGACCTAGACGCGTCGCTCACCGATTTCACTGTTGCAGCGCATATGGAGGCCTTAGAGGTAGATCACATCCTTACGTACGACCGGCACTACGATGCGTTCGACGTGACAACGCTCCCGTATCGGAATCAGGACTAGCGGATCTCGTCGACCAGGGCCAGCTACGCCGCGTCGAAGCGGGCGAGACCGCGCGCTACCAGCCGGACTACACGCGCTTGCTCTTCGAGGAAATCCGGACGCTTATCGAGGAGAAAACGAGTGCCCCGCCGTAGACAGCGATTCGGGAGCTCTCGGCTCTCCTAGCGTCGAAGTGATCTTCTGGAAGAGCCCGGTCTTTGCCGACGACGAACTGACGGTGTCTTGGACAGTGCTGGATCGGCGACCCTCCGAAAAGCTCCCCGACAGGGGACTCGTGACGATCGAAGTTACTGCGACGAACCAGCGCGAACAGGAGGTGCTCAGATACACACCCCGTATGTACTATCAGTGCAAAAACATGGATGAGTAATGTTGCACTCGCTCTTCAAGGACGTATCCTGACTCGTATCAGTACAGTGTCCCTCCGACCGGTACCGTCTGCTCGGGTGTTACAAGCACCGGATTGCCATCATCGCCCGGGATACCCACGGTCAGTGCCTCGGATTTGAATCCCGCGATGCGAACCGACCCGAGGTTCGTCGCGCACAACACCTGCATCCCGACGAGTTCGTCGGGGTCGTAATGATAGCCGAGTTGTGCAGCGGACTGGAGCGATTCGTCCCCCACATCAAGCTGGAGTTTGAACAGTTCTGGCTTGTTTGCCTCGGGAAACGGTTCGGCGTCGGTGATCTCTGCCACCTGAATCGTCACGTCGAACGGGCTCTCGCTCATGTGACATGGTTGCAGGCGGTATGGATAGGCTGAATGGTTCGTATACGAACGGTCGGTGAACCACGGAGGATTGTCGCGACAGCCAACGATGTCAACGTGGTGTTGGGCAACACCGCCCGTCGGTTGTACACCAGCCACGACTTGGTGGATCAGCTCACTGGCGGGTAGACCGACCACGTTTTTTGAGTATCTGGCCCGAGAAACGAGCTATGAGCGACGCGCGGATACGGCTCGAAGCGGCTCGGGATCTGGATTACGTCGAGCGGGTGCTCGAAGCGAACGATCTGCCTGTCGGGGACGTGCGGTCGAAGCCGGACTGTTTCTACGTCGGCTACGACGGCGAGAACCGCGTCGGAATCGGCGGTTTGAAACGGTACGGCGAGGAGGGTCTGCTCCGGTCGCTCGTCGTCCAGGAGGCCTGGCGTGGTGAGGGGTACGGAACGGCCATCTGTGAGGCACTGGAGCGGCGCGCCCACGCGGACGGCGTCGAACGCCTCTGGCTGTTGACGACGACGGCTGCCGACTTCTTCGCACGCCGCGGCTACGAGGAAGTGGATCGCAACGCAGCCCCACAGTCTATCCAGAACACCACCGAGTTCGCGAATCTGTGTCCAGCGTCGGCGACGTGTCTGCTACTCTCGCTGCCCCGGTAACGGAACTTGAGCCAAGAGGGATTGTATTCCGGCGAATCGTTTTGTACGACTGGCAGCCAAATACGCGTATGTGCTATCTCTCGCTGGACGTTCGTCAGGAGGACTGTCCGCTGACCCGGACGACACGCGAGTTCGAGACGACGTTCACGACGCCACAGTGGCACTTCGACCGCCGGTCGGGGCGATGGGAGCTTCGGATCCACGCCAGCGCAGCTGAGGAGGCCGAACTCGGCGGTGGACTGCGATCGTTGCGCGACACCGAGTCCGTCGACCGGTTCGAACTGTACTGGAAAGACGGCTCGGAGGCGTTCGCCCGGACGGTGTTCGCCGAGACGAGTGCGATCAGTACGGTCGCTCGCCACGGCGGGTACGTCGTCGGGCCGTTCCGCAACGAGGGCGGGCTCGAACGCTGGCAACTCGGCTTCGATACGGAGTCCGCGGCGGACGCCGCACTGTCCGAGCTGGATCGACACGAGGAGTTCGCCGTTCGGAGCCGCTGTCGGATCGACGAGCGAGCGACAGAGCCGCCGGGCATCCCCCGTGGCGCTGGGACCTCCCGACTCACCGACCGCGAGCGGGAAGTGCTCTCGACGGCGCTGGAACGTGGCTATTATGAAACGCCACGGGCGACGACGGCGGCCGAACTGGGCGAGGAACTCGGCGTCTCCGACGTGGCGATCTCGAAGACGCTGCGGCGAGTCGAGCGGAAGGTGCTTTCGAGCGAGATGGATGCAATCACCGGGTGTGGGGACGATTCAGCGTCGGTCTGATTGTCATACCCGTTCGCTGAGAGTCCCTGTGCTTCGTGGTTCGTATACGAACGGATCGACTCGTTACCGTGCCGCACCGCTACAGGGATATGAACGCCAGTCGCATCTGGGTCGCAGCCCCGCTGCTCGCAGCGGCGCTGTGGGGTGGGATGTACGTGGTGAGCAAGTGGGGCTTCGAGACGATTCCTCCGGCGACGCTGGCGTTTCTTCGCGTCCTCATCGGTGCCGGTGTCCTCTATGCCGTCGTCCGCATGCGGTACCCACGCCGGCGGTTCTCCCGTCGCGAGTGGTACGGATTCGGGATCCTCGGGCTCTGGGTCGCCCTCTCGATGGCGACGCAGTTTCTCGGGACGGATCTCACGACGGCCAGTGAGGGGGCACTCCTCACCGTCTTGACCCCGGTGTTCACGGTCGGACTCGGGATACTCGTCCTCAGCGAACCGATCACTCGGCGTCGACTCGTCGGTCTGGCGGTCGCGCTGGGTGGGACGGTGGTCGTCGTCGCTGGACAGTACGATCTCACCACGATCGGGATCGGGAGCGTCGTCGGGATCGTGTTGCTCGTGGTGGCGAGTGTCACGTGGGCCGGCTACACCGTCTGGGGTGCGCCGCTCGTTCGCCGGTATTCGGCACTGGAGACGGCGACGTACTCGACGCTGGTCGCGGTTCCACTGTTGGCGATCGGCGTGCCGATCGAGTGGTACGTTCGCGACGTGACGCTCGCGTCGATGCCGATGACACTTTCCATCATCGCAGCGGTCGGGTATCTCGGCGTCTTCAGTACCGCCGTCGCCTGGTACTGCTGGTACAAGGGCCTCGAGTTCGTCGACGCGGGAACGGTCGCAGTATTCTTTTACGCACAGCCAGTGGTCGGGGCAGTATTGGGCGTTGTCTTTCTGGAGGAAACAGTGGGGACTGGATTTGCTCTTGGAGCCATACTGATGGCAGTCGGAATCTACCTCGTCTATACCGATCGGTTCGGGGAGATCGAATAACAAGTCTCCCGGGACCCAGCAAACGGGTTTATATAATGAGTGGATTACGAAACTTAGGAGGATACCGTCACAGGTATTCTCTTGAGAGCGTGTTGTGATGCGTTCGAATCGTCACCGGAGAGGTACCAGCGACCTCCGCGAGCTCCGTCTGCGTCACGTAACATCCCGTCTCCTGGGCTGCCGTGTACAGGCAGGCCGCTGCAAACCCTGTCGGCTGGACGCCGGTCACGACGCCGTCGCGTTCAGCTGTTTCAGCGAACTGTTCGGCTTGTCGACGAACCCGATCCGGCAGATCCAGTGCTGACGCGAACCGCCCGACGAACGCCGCTGGCCGCATCGGTGGCGTCGGGAGGTTGAGTTCCCTGTTCAGGACCTTGTAGGCGTTTCGGAGGCTCGAGAACTCACACCGAGCGTACTCCTCGATGTCGTCGACGGTCCAGGTCAGGCCGTTACAGCGAATCGTCCCGTACACGCTCGCGGCGGCCATACTGTCGATCGACCGCCCACGGAGGAGATCCTCGTCCTGTGCGCTCCGGAAGAGCTGACACGCCTGGTCACGGACCGAATCGGAGAGGTCGAGCGCGCTGGCCAGACGGCGCACCTCGCCCAACCCGTGTGCGAGATTCCGTTCTGCTTTCGACCGCCAGCGACCCCGGGTCTGCTCACGGCGCATCCGCGCCAGTCGCCGTCGCTTCTGCCCAGAGATCTCGTTCCCCTTCGCGTCGGTGCCGCGACCGATTTCCGTCGACAGGCCGCGATCGTGGCGGGCCGCAGTGAGTGGGGCGCCCGTTCGCTCGCGCTCCTCGTCGTCGGACGCCCGCCACTCCGACCCGTGATCGATGCGCTGTTCGTCGATGACCAGGCCACAGTCCTCGCAGACCGTTTCGACCGCGTTCGTAGTGACTCGACCGTCGCACTCGGGACATTGGTTCGCACTCGATTCCGTTTGGACGTCTTCGTCGAATCCGCTCTCGTAGATGTCTCTGGTTGCCATCGTTCTCACCTCTGTCTGGGACACCTCCTTCTGAGGGCCCCACCCATCGGGGCCAATAACAAACAGCTACGCGGGGATCACTCGGATGTCTGTTTGAATCGGGCCGAACCTCTCTCTATGTCTTATCGGGTGTCCAACTGGCTGTGTTAGTACAAACAACCACACATTTAAACACCGCAATCCAAATTTTTGGAAGTCACTTCCAGATGGGATACTACTGGCTGAACCAGCGTCGTGAGCAGAGAAGTGGGTATAGTGATGTCGAGGGGGAGGTTTATCACTATCGAAGCACCGTTGCTGGCTCCAAACAGTTCTCTGAGGGCGACTGGTTCGTCTACTACCGACCTGGAGAGCATGTGCTCTTTGGTGCCGGTCGTGTGGCCGAGATTGAGGTTGTTGGCGAGACGGAGGAGCAGGTTGATTCCATCGCTGCAGAGATTCAACCGAATGTACCCAGTTCAAGGAACATAACGGATTACCTCGCACATATGACAGACTACCGCTCATTTGATCCGCCTGTCTCCGCTCGAAAAATCAAGGAGGAGATATCATTTCTCCGGGGCCGACAGGGGCTGAGTGGCGTTCCTCAGAACAGCATCTATGCCATTGACCGCGACGACTACGTCGCCATTCTGGAGAGGGCGGAAGAGGAAGACCTCCTGACGGAGTGACTATTCCTCGAAATAGGACTCGTCCATCGGACAATCGGCTCCGACTTCAACGGTGAATTTTCTCGGGGAATGAGCCACTACCAGCACGTATTCGGATGGAACTGTATGGCTTCGACCGACCCCAATCCCCTTGACAAGCGCCTCTCCGGAGAGAATTCTCTGCGGAAGACCCTGATCTGTGACGCCGGCACGAGAGAGCGCATTCCGTTCCTCACAGGCCTGTAGGAGGGAGCGTCGCCATCGTTGTTCCCCAACCATTTCATCCAGCTTCCTGACGTCGCCTCTGTCGAACGTGGACTTGAGTTCCAACAGGAGGATATACCCGCTCCGGTAGGCGATGAGATCCACCTTTTTTGAGCCCTGGCTGCCCTTCACATTGACGTCGGGATGCTTGGCTTCGACGCGGGGGAGACCATTCGAACCCCCAGGGGGCTCTCCACCGATCAGCGTCCAACCACAGTTCCGCAAGAATCGCTTGCTGTACACGTAGATCTCAGATTCGGAGAGCACATCTCCCATGACTCCCCCGATAATGCACGGAGGCCCCCTTTACGTGTACCGCTCGAGGTCTCCTGTATCCGTGAACCTCTCCAAATTCTCGAAGTCGTGGATGACGCCATCCTTGAGCGCGAATGCCTCGGCGGTCGCGTACCACTGAGAACTCTTCCGAGACGGGTCGTTCGGGTTCTTTGTCACCCACGTTTCACGGGTCACCTTCGGGACATTGATTACCAGATTCCGGTGCTTGTCTGAGGGGTCGGGCCCATCTCGACACCAACCGTAGTCGTAGACAAACTGCATCCCTGCATATGGGTCCTCCCTCCTGCAGTTCTCGGGGGACATCCCAACTTTGTAGACCAGCGTCTCCTCGCGGTCGAAGAACTCATCGGGCAGCTCCACCTCACCTCGCTCCTCGCGCCACTCATCAACAACCTCCTCGGTATCTCGAATCTTCACACTTCGCGGGAGAGACTCGTACTTCGGGTGGACATCGACGCTTCGGTCGTATCCCCACTTCATCTCATCCTTGATTTCCTCGGCGACATCCAGCCCATCCACCCTGTAGCCGTTGTCGATGAATTCGGTGATGAATTGAGCCAGAAGTTCGTCCTCACTACCGTCGTTGATCAGTTCGCCATCGTCATCGCACGGCCAGTTGATGCCCCAAAACGGGGTGTCGTGGATGCGGGACACTTCCCACATCGCCTTGAAGTACCGCGCGTTGGCGTAACAGAGACCCGCGTGAGTGCCATGCTTCATGGCTAGATACGGGAAGAACATGATCGAGGGCACATCGTGCTCGGCGGCCCGAACCATTCGTCCGAACCGCTGTCCCATATTGTGTCCAGAGGGGACCTCGCTGCTCTTCTCAACGACGAGCACCGGCTCCTCATCAACCGCCATGATGATGTCCGGACGGTCGTAATCGAGCAGATTCTCGATGTAGCTGGGGAGTGAGCCGCTCATGATTCGGTGATCGACATCCAGGAGGCGGTCATCGAGCCCTTTGAACCAGAGGGCCTCCTGTTCGTCGTCCGAATACAGTTCTAAGTTCTGCATCTAGCATATCCTTACCACCCGGCGAAAAAAGTTTATCGTGACTCTGTCACCTCACATCTATGCCGTTCACACACGAAGGGGTTGAGGAGGAATTTCCAACAACCACCCAATATTTCTCAAGTGAAGCCATTGAACGTATAGAGGCTGAGACCCTGTCCCATCAGGCTCCAGGGTGTTTTGAAACCCCACCCGACGACATTAGCGCATTTTCGGAGTGGGTTGAACAGTATCTCAAGGGCACCACAGACAGGGACACCCACTCCGCCCATCAGTTCACTTTGAACCATGTTACTTTCCCCTTCGTTCGTGACCTGAACTTCGCTGCAGTCCCGTATCCCTCTCCGGTATCCTCATCATCTGGGGAAATCAGCAAGCGGTCCCTCAATCGCCCGCTTGAGATTCCCGCGGCCCTTTACTCCGTTTCCCCTGGGGATTTGATGTATTTCTACAAGTCGGACGCGCAGGCGGAGGATACGGGGGATTTCGGTCTCTACAACAGCGAATTTGAGGAGAGGCGTGGGATACTCGGTGTCTATCGGGCGCTGTCTGAACCATTTCTGGATCCCACCAACATCACCGATGACAGAACAGGCTATACCTTGGCGGGGTCCTGTGACAAGTGTGGTGCACTATATTCTCCAATGCGGGGTGCAGACGAGGAGGGGCCAGATGGCTCGGGGATAGCGGAGTACTGGTGCTCCGGCAGCTCACTCTATGACACCACGTATGGCCATCACCAGAATGACAATCAGAAGCCAGGCTCACTAACACTTTCACCCAGAATTGATCTGGAGCCGCTTCTGACCTTTCGGATTCCCATTGGGGACAATCACGCTTACAGCACGCTTGATGGAAGCTGTGTGATTTGGACAGGTCGAAATGACAATGTCCGCGGTGGGGAGGGGAGTGGGAGTTCCATCCGTCACCTGATGCCCGAGGAAGCCGTCGAGCTCACCCGACTTCTCGTTGAGGCCTCGGAGAGGCTATCGACGTACGAACCGGACTCCTACACGCCAATTGAGCGGAACAACAAGACTGATTATCGGGGTTCAGAGGTTGTTCTCCCCCTAACCCACGAGACAGGGGTCCCAATTCATCACCCCCGAATCGAGTACAACGATGACGAGCTACAGTCCCGGAGCTGGTGGGAGGTCTATGGAGAGAAGTTCCTACATCTGTATATGAGTTGGGCCACCGGGAGAGATACTCAGTTTATGCGTTCGATGGGTGGTTTCGCGGGTCTTGAAATCGAAGAGGCTCTTTCGAATCTGGAGTTCTACGGGATTGAGTTCCCCTGGGGGTTTGCCAACGACCAGGCGGACTTTGTCTGTACTTTCTCCGAAGATGAGGAGAGGATCCACATCATTGTGATTGAAAACAAGATGGGAAGAGTGAACAAGAAGGCCATCGTGGAACTGATGCTCTATGTTCCCTGGGTGGCCAGAACGCTGGGTCGGTACGCGAATCCTGCCCCAGAGGAGCTCACCATCTCACCAATAATGGTCGGTGCGGGAACGAAGCGGACGTTCCGTCTCACACATCCGTACACGTTCGAAATCTCATCAATTCCGGAGCACAGCACCATCGACGTTCACGTTGATGGGTCACGTTTCCTGAGATATCATCCAGACCCGGAGACTCGATTCACCCTGGATGGGAAGGAGTACACGGAGGATTTGATATTCGAGGACAGAAGCGCGGAACTCGTCGATGGAGATTCAAGCATAACTCGGGAGGAGTGGCCGAGTGGGTTTTCGGTCCTATCTGCCACCGAGAACGAAAAGAACCGTGTCAAGGACATATGGCCGCTGGACGAATCCCAGAGCGGCCTGAGTGAGTTTTTCTCTGACTAATCCTCTACATAGTATTCACATAGCGCGTTGACCGGGCATGACTCACAGGCGGGGGATTGGGCGGTACAGGTCTTCGCCCCGAGATCGAGAAGTGCGAGATTGTAACTCCGATAGCTCTCTGCCGGCAGAAGGGATTCCGCGAAGTCCCAGAGGTAGTCGTCCTCGTGGAGCTGGTCATCCTTGACGTCAATGTCGAACGCCCGCGAATAGATGCGCGCCACATTCGCGTCAACAATCGGTCGACGCTTCCCGTATCCGAAGCACAGCGTCGCGTTTGCGACGTAGGGCCCGACGTGCGGGAGAGCGAGCAATTCCTCCTCCGCGTCGGGGATGCCCGAGAAGATCAGCTGACTCGTGATATCACGTAGTGCCTTTGCGCGCTTGTTGTGTAGACCGAGCGGCTGCAGCAGCTCTGCGAGCTCCTCCTTGTCGGCGGAGCTCAGCGCGCTCAG
The DNA here is from genome assembly GCA_003554115.1 of Haloferacaceae archaeon. The sequence goes on from PWFE01000051.1 coordinate 10,865, forward strand.
ATCTGGGTACCTCTCGAGGAACTCCCGATAGACGGGTTCGACGGCCTCAGCGGAGGTCCGCCGAAGCAGCATCTCGGCGATGAACACCTCGTACGGCGAGCGATCCTCCTCCCGCCAGGGGAACTCTCGGTAGTTCTCCTCGCCCCACTCAAGCAGGTCCTCCACGAACGGCTTGGCCCTCATGCTGCAGAGGATCGCCTCACCGAGGCGCTGGCCGAGCAGCGGTGGGACCGCCATTCCCGTCTGTACACGCCCCTGGACCGTCCCCCCTTCGAAGACGTAGCCGTCGGGGAAGGACTGAATCCTTGCCCGCTCGCGCACCGTCAGACCCCGACCCTGCTCGTAGTGGCCGTACTGGAATTGTGGTCGGATTCCGCCGGCAATGATCGTCGGTCCGGCCTCATCGGGATGTAGTCGAATCCGCTGGCGGAAACGGTCATACATCGGTTCTCCCGGCTCAGTCCCCTCCACCCGCTCCACGGTAGATTGCTGGTGGTTTGGGGCCTGATGGTTGGAGATCCCCTTTGACTCCTCTCCATCAACTTCGGCCTCGCGCATGAGCCTCTGAAACTCTGTGAGCGAATCCGTCTCCGGGTACTCTCCCTCTGATTCACCGGGACCGACCGCCGGCAAGTCGGAGAGTGCCTCCGAAGTGGTGCGGTGACTTCCCTCGTGTGTCGGTTTCGGCCAGATGAGCGGGTGGCCCTGCTTCGCACCTAGGAAGAACAGGCGCTGGCGCTTCTGTGGCACACCGAAGTCAGCGGCGTTGAGTACCCGGTGATCGACGCGGTATCCGAGACGCTGCAGACACTCCCCAATGGCGTCGACGAACTCACCGTCTTTCGCCGCCTTCATTGTGGAGACGTTCTCGATGAGAACGAACTTCGGATCGAGAATTTTCGTGGCCCGAATGAACTCCTCGAAGAGGTAGTTCCGCTCGTCTTCATCGTTCTGCTTCCTGTTGGCTATGGAGAATCCCTGACAGGGAATCCCAGCGGTGAGTAAGGTCAGTTCCTCACCGTTCAGCGCTTGCTCTCCGACCTCTTCCAGGAGGGTTCCATCGGTGACGCCCCCATCGTCGATGACCTCGAAGATGTCCCTGGTGTCCCCATCGCGCTTGTTCACCTTGCGAATGTCGCCAAGTATCGCGTGCGCGTGTTGATGATTCCGCTGAAAGGTGTCAACCGACGGTTCATGGATGTCAACACCGAGGACAGTTTGAAACCCAGCCTGCTCAAGCCCCTGCGAAATCCCTCCCGGACCACAAAAGAGATCGATGGCTTTTGGGGCATCGCTATCGGCCACCGCTCCTGCGATTGGTGATCGGTGTTTTGGTTCACCCGCCCAGTTGTGGCGATTCTCTTCAACATCTGTTTCTGGGTCCCAGACATCAGACATGCTCAAATAGCACCTCAGGGTGGATAGTCTCCGACGAACTGGAGAGACAGGATTGCATTGTCTTAATCCACGCTGTTGGAGTCGTTTGGTGTTTTCGCTCTGAGCTCGAGGTGTTGCGTGTTCTGTTCATAGATTAACTCATTGGTCGTTGGTTCCGTTTTCGGACATAAGGTTTCGTCCAGATGGTGTTCGGGGGCACGTTCTGGTGTGCCCTCCACCCCCCTCAGGGGCAAATAAACAGACTCCGCTGTGACAGCGGTCTTGTTATTGGGTATCTAACTCCCAAAGCTGTGGCTCCGGTTGTGGCTGCGCGCGCAGCGAAGCGAGCACGGAGCGGAGGGTGGGGCGGTGGGGTCTGAGTCGGTCCGGCACACAGCAAAAAAGAAGGGGGCGTCGACTGGCTATTGTTCCCACCACTGACCGCGCTCTGGGAACTCGATCCGCGACCACCCGGTCAGCGCGATTGAGCACCGGCCTTCGTACCAGTTCTTGGCTGCTGCCCGGAACCGCACTGTCTGACCTTCACGCACCACCGTCTGCCCGGATTTCTCCCAGCAGGTGAACTTGATTTTCCCACTGTCATCCGCTATCAGCCCGACTTGCTGGATGCTTGAGGAGGAAGGCTCCCAGAGGGTCTCGATTGTTCCTTCGACCGTCACCTCACCGACCGGGACGTCCGGCACGTCCGCGATGGGCACGATCGCCCCCGGGGCCGCCTTCAACTCCTCGAGGGTTTCCAGCACCGCCTTCGTGACGTCCCGCCCGCGCTGCACCTTCTCGGCCAGCTGCTTCGCGACGACCGCTCTCGACCAGCCGCCCTTCACTTCGTCGCTGATCCGCATCGCCTGCTCGTTGACCTCCGCGAGTTCCTCTTGCGTCAGCTTCTCTCGGGGATCCGTGCGCTCCGCCGGCGCCGGCTCGTGACGACCACACTGCTCGCTGACGACCTCTCGCGTGCGCTGCTCGCGACCCTCCTGCGTTCCGAGCTCGGCCTGGGCACTGATGCGCTCCAGTTCGGCTTCCCGCGCCCGAATGCGCTCCTCCTGTTCGAGGGTGACACCGTGAATCCGGTCCTCGCTCGTGTCCGCGATCCCGTCCGGGTGGTTCGCATCCACCTTCGCCTGCGTCTCCTGCTCGACCGCGGCCTCGAACTCCGGCGTCTCGTCGACGACCGGGAAGCCGTCTTCATCGACCGCCTGACCGCCCGCTTTCTCGAATGCCTGTTCATCGACCGAAACGACCTTTCCGCTAGCGTTGTTACTAGACATTGGTATCACACCAAGGTACCACTGAAGGCGCTCACGCGCCGACACCGCGATGCTACTACATCGCGGTTTTCCGACGACAACGACCGACAGAACCATCTGCGCGCTCTCGCTCGCGCCTTCGCGAGCGCCCTACCGGGCGCGAGC
>PWFE01000078.1 GCA_003554115.1 Haloferacaceae archaeon
ACTCATAGGGTTACTGAGATTCGGTGCGGTAACCGCCTTGGAAGCGTCCGCCCCACAGAGGCCTGCCGAGCCTCGTACCTGGGTTATGCGGAGATCGCGGGTTCGGAGCCCGCCCCGGCCATGATTTTACACACAACGAGCGACAGCAAAAACTCAACGCGCAGACTACTGTCGACCCTAGAATCCGAGAAAGAGTATATGAACTATATATAATTAGTTGGTGATTACGTATGAACCGTCGACCGTCGACCAGCTGCCAGATTGACTTGTAGACTTCTCAGGCGAGGGGTAGCCTAACTGCTCAGACTGCGCGGCCGTCTTCGCTGACACCGAACAGATAGGTGCCGACAGTCAACAGGAGTGCAGCAGCCACCAGCGAAGCGAGCACAAGTGGGCTCGAACCGGGCATCACACCGGGAATAAAAAGCAGTGTGCCGACGATCATCAGTCCGACACCAACCGCCGCTTGATTCGGTACGTGTACCATACACTATCAACTGAACTAACTACTATTGAGCTTTCTCCTTCAGATTCTTCTGAGACTCCGGTTAGTCGTCGACAATCGATGCAGGTGGGTTCTTCTCGCCGGCGGGGACGACCACCTCAAGCCAGTTTTCTTCCGGGGGAAGTGGACACGCAAACGTCTCAGTGTAGGCACAAAACGGATTGTAGGCGAGATTGAAATCCAGCGTGACGACATCGCCGTTGATTAGCTCCGTGTCGGGTTCCATCTCCATATATCGGCCGCGATGGTAGGTTTGTTGGCCGGTTGTTTTATCGCGGAACGGAATGAAGATCGTCCGACTTTCGGCTGATTCCTGGCGATAGCCCGCCATCTGGATTCGTTCACCCCGGAGTTCGAACTCGAAAATCACCGACCGGAGATACCGAATCGGCGCACCTGCAGTCACATCCAACTCGATTGGGTTTGGGTTACCGTACACACGCACGCGAGCGGGCACTCGAAACTGGGGGTCAGGCTCGAAGTAGGCCAATCCCTCGAACTCCTCGCGGTACTCCGGTTTGATCGGTGACTGAGGATGATCGATGAAAAACTGGTCTTTGTCCGCTCGCATCTGTTCGACCTCGGCTCGCCAGCGGTCGACGTCTTCGGGCCGCTCGTGGTCTGTGTCTGTCATTGGAGCCACTGTGAGCCGAACGAACCTAACCCCATTGAAACAGCACGAAACCGACAGCACCGACAGGCCAAGCGTTACCGGCGATACGAGTGACCGACAACCAAGGCGACGGCGTTGATCACCAACAGCAACACGAACATTTCGAGGGTAAGCTCGATCATTTCGAGTGTAAACAGCGGCAGATAGCCAAACGGGAGTGCGATTGCTGTCCAGAACGCCAGCCCTCGGGCTGACCGCAGTAGGTGTCTACTGGATACTGAAAGCCACGCTGTCAAGCGGCTCAAACGGCTCAACCAAGGGGGTAACGACATCTGTGGGACCACCGATTTCAAAACTGTCTGCAGGCGATATATACCCTGTAGAGCGTTTGCGCTGCTTGTGACCGTTGCACCGGCGTTAGGTGTTTCCTACTGTGCGTATGAGTCAGTATCTGATGACTAATTGTCGCCGAAAACCGAGAGCGTTTATCCGAGTCGACACCAACGTCAGGTATGGCTACTCTCAATCCGATCGCAAAACGGATTCACAACGTGACACCGAAGCCGGTCCGGCTCACACTGGACGATGGCACTGAGGCCGTCTTTCAGCTGTCGTGGACGGAGTTTTTCCAACAGGAGTTTCAAGCCGAGGGTACCCGTGCGGACGACGATGCCGACTACCGGTTGATCTCCAGCGAAGACAACGCCTCGATTCTGGTCGGCCGCAGCGGTCCCGACGAGGAGGGCTGGTCGATGGTCGGCTCGATTGTCGACGCCGAAGCTGCAGACCACGAGTAGGCACAGACTACCGAGCTACCGTGGCACCGTCGAGCTGCCGATAACGTTCGATGAGCCACCAGATGGGTTGTTCCAGATTACCCGTACGCGGTCACCGTCGGTTTCTTTATTATCGACGAGTGTATCACCCGTTCGGAACCGCTCGTCCGACTCAAGGCCGTTCGGATCGGCCAAGCCACTGATTTCGATCTGACTCGCCGTGAGGGTATCACCGCCGCCGTGGACGATAGTGACGTTCCCATCGCTGTAGCTAAATTCGAAGCTGGCCTGCGGTGCAGTACTCGATAGTTGGCTTCCGAAGCCAAGTACGAACGCACCGATAACGGCTGCCAGAATGACGGTGATCGCCACCATCAGAATGACACCAATAACCGGACTGACCGCCCGTTTGCTGCTGAACAGTGTACTGAGTTGCATTAGTTGACCCCCATGATACGGCACTGTGGGATCGACGGCTTCGATACAGACGAAACAGTCTGTCCGCGAGTGGTATCAGCGTATTAATATATGTTTGCTGAGAATATAACGATGTATGCGAGCAGTGGTATCACATGTTTGGATACAAGCCGGCTACAACCCAATTCAGTAGTGGTTGTTGACCGCTTCGACGAGGTTGAACGCGCAGGTGATCTTTTTTTGAGCCGTCGACAGATGATCGGCTAAAAGGCCCTCAGAGATCCCAAGTAACTCGGCGGCACTTGCGTGGTCGAGTCCCGAGATCCGACACAGGGCGTAGGCTTCTTCCTGCCGAAGAGTGAGAATTCGGACCTCTTCGAACGAGGCGACGTTTCGAAGGAACTCCCCAAGTTTGTTCAGCGACCAGACGGCTCCTTCACGCTCGGTTTGGTGGATGAACTCGCCGACAGTCTGTTTGGATAGCCGGTGGATTTCAGCCTCCTCAAGTTCGATTTCGGGGGTTGCAGCAACGATGATATCGTTTGTTGGGACATGCCAATATACATCGAGATCGTTCCGGAGGCCAATCCGTAATGCCCCTTCGAACTCACCGCTCGTTACCCGTCTCGGCGTAGTGAGTTTAGGGCCCCGATCGATCATACTCAACTGTTGTTTCGACTTCCATTATAAATATATGGAATACGAGAGTGGTTAGTCGTCTTGGGCGTCGACAACGGCCACGCCGGCCAGATTCACGATGTCTTTGACCTCGTCGCCGCGCTGGATGACGTGGACCGGTTTGTCCATGCCGACCAACATCGGGCCGATCGCTTCGGCTCCACCAAGCCGCTGGAGCAGTTTGTAGCCAATGTTGCCGGCTTCGAGATTCGGGAATATCAGCACGTTTGCGGGGCCGTCCAGCGACGAAAAGCCGTACGTTCCCTCCAGAATCTCTTCGACAACGGCAGTGTCGGCCTGCATTTCGCCATCGACGGCGAAGTCGACCGACGGATCGTCGTGCAGTTCGGCGACCGCCTGTCGGATCGTGGCCGTCGCGTCGTTCGTGACGCTTCCGAAGTTCGAGTACGACAGCATCGCTGCTCGCGGTTCAACGTTGAACCGACGAGCCAACGCCGCGGTATGTTTGGTAACTTCAGCCAGTACGTCCGAATCCGGATTCTGATTAACTGTCGTATCTGCACAGAACACGACCTGGTTTTTGAACGTCAGTAGATAGACGCCGGCGGCGTAGTTGGCATCTTCAGCGGTGCCGATCACCTGCAATGGTGGGCGCAACGCCGAGGGATAGTGGTGGGTCAAGCCGGTGAGCATCGCATCAGCATCGCCCGTTTCGACCATCACGCTGCCCAGATAGTTGGTGTCTCGTTCGATGAGATCTGTCGCCTCGCTCCGGGTGATTCCTTTTCGCTGGCGGAGTTCGTACAGTCGCTCGGCGTACACCTCCAAGCTTCGTTCTGTGGGGTCGACGACCTCCGGATCGAACGAGAGGCCGAGGTCGGCGGCAATCCGGCTAATTTCTTTGTGGTCGCCCAGTAGAACCGGTTCGGCAATGCCTTCCTCTTGGAGTTGGTAGGCAGCCCGAACCATCTTTTCGTCCGTTCCTTCCGCCAGTGCGACCCGTTTGGGATCGCTTTTGGCTTTGTTGAGCACGACCCGCATCATCTCGCGGGATTTGCCGAGCCGTGCTTCGAGCGTCTCAGCATAGCGCTCCGGCTCAAGTGTCGTTCTGGCAACGCCGCTGTCGATGGCTGCCTCGGCGACCGCGGGGGCGACCTCAAACAACACACGTGGGTCAAGCGGCTTGGGAATCACGTAGTCAGGGCCAAACTGTAGCGGCTGGTCGCCGTAGGCTTTGACGACCGCATCGGGAACGTCCTGTTTGGCCAGATCCGCCAGTGCCATAGCTGCGGCGCGTTTCATCTCCTCGTTGATATCGGTCGCCCGCACGTCGAGCGCACCGCGGAAAATGAACGGAAAGCCCAAGACGTTGTTGACCATGTTGGGATAATCCGACCGGCCGGTCGCAACGATCACGTCATCGTCGCGGGCAGCTTTCGCGTCCTCGTACGTAATCTCCGGGTCGGGGTTTGCCATCGCAAAGATAATTGGGTTGTCGGCCATCGACCGAACCATCTCCTGTGAGACGATGCCGCCAACCGAAAGGCCGACAAAGACGTCCGCTCCCGTAAGGGCATCCGCAAGGTCCCCACCGTCGACGTCCCGGGCGAACTGCTGTTTGTACTCGTTGAGTTCGGCAGCTCTGTCGGTCGTAATAATTCCTGACGAGTCACACATCGTGATTCGGTCGGGGTCAGCACCAAGCGAAACGTAGAATTGGGCGGTCGCAATCGCCGAAGCACCCGCACCTGAGAAGACGATGTCAAGTTCGCCAAGTGGTTTGTCAGTGAGCTCAGCAGCGTTCAGTAGCGCGGCCCCCGAGATGATCGCCGTGCCGTGTTGATCATCGTGGAAGACGGGAATATCCAGCCGATCGCCGAGTCGACGTTCGAGATCGAAGCATTCGGGGGCTTTGATATCTTCGAGGTTGATTCCGCCGAACGTCGGCTCCATGGCGGCAATCGTCTCGACAAGCGCGTCGACGTCGTCAAGAGCCAACTCGATATCGAAGACATCGATATCCGCAAACCGCTTGAAAAGCACGCCCTTTCCCTCCATAACGGGTTTCGAGGCTTGAGCCCCGATCGAACCGAGCCCGAGGACCGCCGTGCCGTTTGAGACGACACCGACGAGATTTGATTTGGCCGTATACTTGTAGGCGTCCTCAGGGTTCGCATCGATATCCCGACACGGCGCGGCGACACCCGGTGAGTAGGCGAGACTCAGATCACGCTGGGTGTTGGTCGGTTTCGTCGTGGCGATTTCGATCTTCCCCGGCGGCTCACGCTCGTGATACTCACGTGCGTCATCATCAAGTCCCATACAAATCGGTGCGTTGGTCAGTTAAAAAAGGTATGTATGCATCAGCTTTCAACTCAGGCGGACGTCGACGGACGACCGCCGGAGGACTCGTCGGCGTCGGCGCTGTGAGCAAGCAACTGGAACGGATCGGCAGCGGATTCGAGCACCGAGACCTCGTAGCTGATAACGTAGGTAAGAACGAGAATCCCCACCGGGAGGTAGACAAGGGCTGCGAGAACCACACTCAACACGACGATCCCACCGAGTGCGACCACCCCAGCCGTTGAGGCGACGGCAGCACCCACGCTACCGAAGACGCCAAAAACGACCAGCACGCCGAACAGCGCGGCGACGGTGCCGATGATTCCGAACACAAGCGCGCCGATAATCGACTGGCCGATGCCGATAGCCAACAGCAACAGGAAATGGACGACAATGTAGACGAGAAACTGGAGCGGTTGGCTTCGGACGACCGGCCAGAACTGCCGCCAGCCGTCACGGACGCCACAGTCCGAGACGACCATCAGCGGCACGACGAACTCGTCTGTTCCTCTAAGTATCAGCACATACAGGACGCCCGCGACGACGACTGCAATGCCACCGAACACGCTCGCGGCGAACATTCCGGCGTCGCCAAACGAGTCGACACCGCCGACCCACAGCAGCACACCGACACCGACAAATGGGGCCGCGAACCCGATGCCGACGAGCAGTTTAAAGCCAACCAACCGGACGGCTTGGCCTACGCGTCGACGCGCTGGCTCGCGGAGCCGAACGCGCTGGGTACGGAGTGCATCATAAAAGACGAATCGGAGCGTTTCGGAGACGATTGCCAGTGCGAGTCCGATGAGAATCGCAGCCGTGAGGACCGCTCCAACGACCCACAGGTCGACTGGGAGAGCAGCCACGAACTGCTCGACAGAAGCCTCCTCGGCTGCATCAGGTGGAATATTCGCCGGCATGCTGAGCAGATTTACACCGGACGAAACACCGCCGCCGCTCGCACCGACAAAGATCGTTATAACTGCGAGTTTGAGCCATGCGCGGAGTTCGACGGGGAACAGAAACGAACGGGTCGCATCGATGGCGTCGTCGACGCTTTCGATTGCATACCAAGACATACTCCCTGCTTCTGGTCAACGAAAAAATAGGTTGCTGGTTTGGCCCGGCAAACGGCCACTCAGATCGACAGCGGCGCAGGACGCTCGATGCTGAACTCACGGTCGACCGAGTCGACAGCCGACACCGAGATCGTCGGCCACGAATCGCTCAGCGTCAGTGGCTCAACGCGCGTTTCGGTAATGAGGACCGTTCCCTCACTTTTCGCGCCCTGAACGGTTGGGTTCCACGCATACGCCTGTGGCGTCTGCACTGCTGTGGGACTGTCGGGCGTGGCGATCCACTCGCGGCCCGCAAAGCCCGCTGCGCCTCCCTGATGGTGGTGTCGCCATTCGTCGGCCCAGCCGACCGCCTCGTAGGCCTGCTGGATTGAGGTGAACACCGAGCCAGCGGTCGACGTCTCGCGAGCAGCCTGCTGTGTGGCAGCAAGAGCAGTCGCCTCAACGGTCGCGGCCGCTTCGAACCGATCGTCGAGCCACTGCGGTCGATCGAAGACGACCGTTCGAGTAAGACTTGTATACAGCCCACCGCGCTGGGCAGTCACCGAAACCAGTGCATAACTGCCGAGTTGGCTAGCCGTTGGTGTATAATGGCGGTACTGCTGGGCCCGCTCGCTGCCCCCCACGAGAACAACAGGCGCTGCAATCCCGCGAGCCGCAAGGCCACACCGTACCGACGCGGCAGCCGCCTGTTCGGACTGGTTGCTCGACAGCGACCGACAAACGTCTTCGACGGCAACAGCGGTCTCGCGTGCAAGTCGACGGTATTGCTCGATGTCTGGCTCTGTTAATGGCTGCCTACACGCTGCGAAATCAAGCTGGCAGAGTCCCGGAACGTCGAAATCCGCCGCCGCAGGCATCGGTGATTCGGCCGCGACCGCTTCAGCCAGCGACGAACCGTACCAGTCGACGGCAGTCACCTCGAAGGCGGGTGGCACCTCCTCGTGGCGAAGCCGGTCGGCTTCAATCGAATCCGTTAGGATCACGAGGGTTCCGTCGCGGCGGTAGCCAGCGGCTGCAACGCCAACTGGTGAGTCGCGGTCGACGACGTTCGAACCACCTGTAAGCCACGCGAAGTTGTTCGGACGGCCTAGCCAGACTGCCTCAAGATCGTGCTGATCGAGAACCGAAGAGAGTCGTTGTCGACGGACAGCGAGTGCGTCGGGCGAGCGAACCGGGCCGTGTTCGGGCATGGTAGAGGCTACAGGCGCAGGCTACTTGAATCCAAACGCGCATCGCGGCGGAAGTGAAATCGGCACGAAACGCCGCCAACGACACGAGTAGTCTGTGACTACTAAGAGTAGCCAGTGATTACTCATCGGCGAAAAAGACGAGTGACACCGCAGACCACAACAACAGTTCGAAACAGTATGGAAACAAGTAAGCAGCCAAGTTTTTCTTGGATTATACATTTTTTCCACCGACTAACAATACAGGGGGACACAGTACGGCACCTGTATGACTCAGATATTCGAGTTGACCGGCTTCCAGCGCGACCTCCTGTACGTGATTGCAGGTTCGGACAAACCATCGGGACAGACGATCCGCCGAGAGATGGAACAACACGTCGACAACGTCAACCACGGGCGGCTGTATCCAAACCTTGACGCGCTGGTTGAACATTCACTCGTTGATAAAGGCAGTCAGGATCAGCGGACAAACTACTACGAACTTACCCAAAAGGGCCAAGAGCTCATCGAAAACCGTCGACGGTGGGAACAGCAGTACGTCTCGCCGCAACAGCACGCACAGTAGTCGACTAACAGCTGTTTTTCGGCGGAGTTGGATAGGGATAAATAGCCTGAGCCCCAAAAACGTCGTAATGACGAGACGCCCCGACTGGCTGTCGTTTCGGCGTTTTGCGGCGGTGACAACTGCACTGACGCTATCACTTATCACCATTGGCGTATACACCTCGGCGACCGGGTCGGGACTTGCCTGTGAGGCCCAATGGCCGCTGTGTTCGGACCAGTTGGTTCCCGCATTAACCATCAACCCTGATTTCATCGAGTGGTTCCATCGTGTTTTTGCGATGTTCACTGGGTTTTTCATTTTGGGGACTGCCGGCTGGGCATGGCGAACGGATGACCGGAAAGTGCAGTTGGCTTCGACGCTCGCAGTCGTGTTGTTGCCGCTGCAGATCAGTATCGGTGCGGTGACAGTGACAATCAGTGGACTCATTCCGGGCGGCTACTCGCTGCCGACCCATGCAGCCCATCTGTTGGTTGCGCTGACGATCTTTACGCTGTTGAGCCTAACGACGCTGTTTGCCTATCAGAACCATCACGGTCGACCGCCGCGAACGCGTGGTCGACTCGGCTTTGGCCTCGCACTCGGCGCGTTAGTCGTCAGTGGGCTGTTCAGTCGTGGCGTGCCACTGTTGACCTACTCAACTGGTGCCCAGGCATGGTTTTATGCCGTCTCATTGGTTGCGTTCTTCGGGTTGTTGGCCGCCGTTGTGTGGCTTGGCGGCGTCGACCGAATCGGCCAGTACGTGGCCGCCAGCGCACTCAGCGTGTTGTTCGTGACACTGCTGTTGGGTCGTGATCTCGTGATGTACACTGGAACAATCCAACAACTCAACTTCGGGCTGTATCTGTGCTGTGTTGGACTCGCTGCTGTCGGCCTCTGGCGGCTCAAAACGCCGTCAGAAACGCCCGTATCACAGCGTTCAACACACAGCGACTGAGTCAGTCGAACCGCTCTCGAACCGTCACCGTTGTCGTACAGTTCGGACACAGATACACATCGCAGTCCGGTTTGTGATGTATCACCCACGGTCCGTCGACCGGTGCGGTGTACTCACAGCCGCGGCAGAACAGAGCGGTCTTGCGGCTTTTCGAGGTCTGTTTGAGGGAGGGCTGTCGGTTCATTGGCGACTGTAGCAACCCGACTGGCATAACCCTGTTTGCGATGATCGTTCCTGTTGATTTTCAAATTTTGTTGATATGTGGCCCGTAGTTGGTTTGTATCTGTCGCCGCTTGGTTCTCCGTCCCGAGTCGACGGAGTCTGTCGACTCTGGACAGATAGGTGATGGCCGTGGTGAGCACTATCGTTCGGCCTGCCAACTCCGCTGGCTGAGGCTGTGTTGCTCTTTTGGATTCTTCGTTGCAGAAAACGGGCTGGACGCGATTTGAACACGCGACCGACGGATTAAGAGTCCGTCGCTCTGCCAGACTGAGCTACCAGCCCTCATCTTTCCGTACCCGGCAGGCCCTAAAAGGCGTTTCCTTCTGTGGCTCGCACCGCAATCAGCAATTAGCGGGCCAACTGGCCGTCTTCCCACTCGCGGCGCTCGTCGATTCGCTCGCGTGCAGTCTCAGTGAGAGTATACAGATTGGTCCGCCGGTCTTTTTGACTCTTTTTGACGTAGCCTTTCTCGACCAATGTATCGAGATTCGGATACAGCCGCCCATGGTTGACGTCCTCGGCCCGGTACGTCTGCAGCGACTCTTTGATTGCTAGCCCGTAGGGTTCGTCGACACCGCTGATTGTATACAACAGATCTCGCTGGAACCCTGTAAGATCATACATCAACTGAATGTATACTTCCGTGTATATAGTATTTAGTGATAATTCACAACTGACCGAACACATAATTATAATAATAAATGAACAACTGTTCAGTCTGGGGCTTGTAGTCGACGACGCTACGGCAGCCCAACATCTCGAAAACAAACACAGTTTTACCCACTGGGTCGTGAGTCGTGGGTAATGGCTCCCAGCGCGGCTGTCTGTGTTCTCCTGCCGACGCTCGACGAGTCGGCGACAATCGTCGAGGTCATCTCCTCATATCAGGAGGCTGGCTTTCACAACATCCTCGTCGTCGACGGCGGCTCCGCGGACGATACGCGCAAACTCGCCCGCGAGGCTGGCGCGCGCGTGATGACACAGTCGGGCACCGGCAAAGGCCAGGCTATCCGCGAAGCCGTCGAGCAGATTGACGCCGAGTACGTCCTAATGGCGGATGCGGATCTGACCTACCGGGCCCGAGACGCCGAACGGATGCTCGAACCGCTTCTCGTCGGGGACTTCGAGCACGTTATCGGCAACCGGTTTGCGAAGATGGAGCCGGGTGCGATGACCCGGTTCAACCAGATTGGCAACAAGATCATCAATCGCGCCTTTAGGTTCATCCACGGCGAGAACTACCGTGACATTCTGTCGGGCTATCGAGCGTTTCGCACCGACTCGTTTGCCAAGCTCACCCTTTCGGCCGACGGCTTCGGCATCGAAACCGAAATGGCCGTCGAGTGTGCGAAAAACAATATTCGAACCGAGGTCGTCCCCATCACTTACCGACCCCGCCCGGACGGATCGACAACGAACCTCCATCCGGTCAAAGACGGCGGGATCATCTTTATGGAGTTGTACCGCAAGGCCAAAACCAACAATCCGCTGTTTTATTTCGGCAGCGTCGGTCTCCTTTCGACAATCGCAGGTGGAGCGATGGCTGCATTTGTGGTCTTTCGGTGGCTGGTCGACGGTATCGGCCATGAAATCATTGCCGTGGGTGCGGCCGGGGCGATTCTGTTCGGGGTCCAACTGCTAATGTTCGGGGTGCTTGCAGACCTGATTCTGTCGTTGCACCGCGAGCTGGTCGGCCGAATCGACCGGCTCGAAGCCGAACAGTTCGAAACCGGAATCGAGCCATCGGTGTCGACCGACAGCCAGCCATCAATCAGAACGGACGACCGGTCGACCGACACGTCGTTGGTAGCTGCTGATGAGTCGTCGAGTACGGAACGACCAGAGACACACCCGAGAAAAACGGAGTCGACCGCGAACGATCACACTCCAGAACCCGCACCGAACCGCGATTAAAACGGAAGCAGCATACGCAGTCGACTGACGACACTTTTGTTCGTCTGTTTTCGGTGTTCTTCGAACACGGGATGAAGCAACTCTAGCAGTTCGGCTTCCGTTTCGAACTGCTCGCGCGCGAGCGTATCAAACGCCGTTTGTAGCTCCATCGTGTGTCCCGAGCCATCGATCGGGATTGCTGTCTCCTCGATGGCGTCGACGACAGTCTGGGATGTGGCCGGAAACTCCACATCTGTGTTTTCGAGACGCGCCGAGAGCGCGGCGATGCCGAACTCGATGACCTCCGGTTCCGAGGTGTCGTTTTGCGGCGGTCTGGCTCCCATTGCTCTACCGTTCGGACTCGACTTCTAAGAAAGCCACGCACGCGCTCGGCGCGCCAAAGGGGTGGTTTATTTTGCCTGCTGGCCATGCGGTCTGTATGACCGAGTATACCACGGTTTCGATTCCGAAAGAACTCGCCAAACGAGTCGACGAAACCATCGAAGGAACGAGTTTCACCTCGACAAGTGATCTCGTCCGGTTTCTACTTCGGAGTATCGTCGTCCAACATCAGGCCGAGGGAAAACTGACCGAAGCCCAATTCGCTGAAATCGCGGACCAACTACGCGATCTGGGATATCTGGAGTAGGTGACAGTGAGTAGGCGGTGACTACTCAAGTGATTCGACCGGCGGTTCGGCGTTCACTTGCTCGAAAGCCAACCGTCTGCCGCTGCGGTCAAACGCGCTCACGGTGGCAGTGTCCCACGGTGGCACCGCAACGAGCACGACGCTTGCCAGATCGTCGCGCTTCGTGATGCCGTCCGGTCCTGACGGATGTGAGACGAATCGCGCGTGAACGCCACCCGACGGCGTTCCGAGGTCGACACCGAAAACAGCGTTAACCGAGCCGCCGGCGTCGGGCATATAAAAGTGGGTGAGCACTGGCGTCTCTGAGTCTAACGGCTCAAGTTCACTGCCGAGGCCCTCCAGTTCGCCGGCCGGTGTGCTTGCCAGTGGGACAGTGGCGTGCTGTGGCTCACGGTCGGCGGCAAACTCGATGAGGACTTCGACCAACCCCTCGGTAGCATACACTGTCATGGTGTAAGAAACTGTTTGGCGGTTTTGCCGTACAGCGACAGCGCGTTTCGTTTCGAGCCTGCAAGTGCATCCTTGAGTGCGGCAGTCGCATCATCGAGTACGCCCGCACCATGACCGACAAGCACGCGTTCGGGAGTGTACCGGCCGAGCACATCGCGTGGTGGCACCATCCGCAGCATCGGATGGACGCCGAGTCGCTCGCCGTCGACGGTGAAGTACTCAGCCGTCCCGACTGATTCGGGAACAACGAGGGTCCCGTTTTCAGGGTTATAGAGGCCGGCTTCCTGCCACGGTGGGACCGAGGAGTTACGGATCTCGAACAGCTCGTATCCCGAGTTGCCGAGCTCGCCGTCGACGCGTTCAATTGGGGCATCGATTTTGGAGCCGACACCGCTCATCCACTGTGGGATGTGGACCGAGACGTTGTGTCGACGGGCGACGGCGGCCGAATCACGCTTGTGACGATCCAGACAGACAACGACGCCCGCCACCTCCCCGAATTCAGCGAGGAGTTCGTCGAGATCATCAGCGTCGACCGGGTCGACGAGCCACAGCCCCTCGTCAGTCTCCAGTGCGTGGCTCGCCCGTTGCATCGTTTCGTCGGGGTAGGCGATCCAGCCGACACTGCCGTCGAATCGGTTGATCTCTCGAAGTGTCGTCGACCCGCCTCCTTTCATCGGCATACCTGAAAGAGGGTCCGAACACGCTTAAAAACCGGGTTGTTCGGTGGCCTACAGTCGGTCGGTGTTGATCTGAATCTCCGGCGGCGTGACAACGAGGAACTTTCTAAAGTGCATGAGTTCGCCACCCATATCCTTGATTTCGCGAGCAAAGCCGGCAGCCAGTTTGTTGAGGTCGCCCTCGACAGACAACACGAGAATGTTGCCTTGGGTGACGGCCTGTATCCATTCATCTGCAGATGTCTCGCCGTTGAGCACGCCGAGAACAACTTGGTCACTCGGGAGATCGCCGAGTTCCGCCTCTGCATCCCGGAGGTCGAGATCGAAGTCGGTCATACCCGTTCGTTAGCAGCCGTAACGAAAAGCGTTCGGACACAGTGACAGGTAGGTGACAACCAATCGGCTCGATTGCCGGTCAGAATCGACCAGTAGCCTCTCATTTACCGTGGCGTCGACCGGAGTAGTCACATCCTACTCGGTGTGTCAGTAGCCAGTCAGCACCGCTGTCGACGGCCGTCGATAGCCGCCAACCGCCCGCAGAAGCGGTGGTTTTATATGCGCTGTCGGCCTCGGCATGAAGTACATGTCTCATCAAGACACGGAGGACCTGTCGGATTCCCCGGCGGATCGAGTTCTTCGAGGGCACATTAGACAGCACTGACGAAATAGAGTCAGTACGAATTTTCGA
>PWFE01000064.1 GCA_003554115.1 Haloferacaceae archaeon
AGGCCGAAACGTCGGGTGACGATCAGGCGATGATCGAGCAAGCGGCCGACCTCTGTGAGCGAGTCGACTGCGCGTTCGTCGTTGCCAACGACGCCAGCGTGATGGGCAGCGACGAGACACGCGCGCTGCTGGTCGAACAGGATGCCGTCGTCGAGGACTGTCCGGTCGTCTCGGGCTCAAAAGCAGCGGTCGCCGACACCATCGCCGACCGACTGGCGGCGTTTTTTACGGGGAATCAAGGAGAAAGCCTCGCGCTTTAGCGTGGGGATGAATCCGACAACCCTTACACATTCCACCGTCCGATAGCAGGCTGGATATTCCACGGTATCCCGAACCATTAACTCAGTTTAGATACATAGATTACGTATAGTGAATCAGGTCGTCGACCGTACCTACAAGGCTTCTATTCGGAATCACCAACAGGTGTCTGACGATCTTGATTCGCTCGGGTTTGCTGCCTCAAAACTCTGGAACGTCGGACGGTGGACTGTCAACCGTATATGGTCCGAAATCGGCTACATTCCCGGTCACAACGAGCTCACCACGTATCTTAAGAATCACGAACGCTATGATGACCTTCATTCGCAGTCAAGTCAGCGCGTTCTACAGGAACTCGCTGAGGCGTTCAGTGGTTGGTACGGCATACGCCGCAACGGAGACATGAGAGCGAACCCACCCGGCTACCGCAAACACGGTGATAACCACCCACGAAGCACAGTCACGTTCAAAGATGCTGGCTTCAAACTCGATGCCAAACATGACCAAGTTCGACTTTCCAAAGGGTCGAATCTCAAAGAATACTGGTCGGACTTCATTCTCTGTGAATACCAGACACGTCCGGACGTTGCTCTCTCAGAGGTAGAGAGTGTCCAACAGGTTCGGGCTGTCTGGACCGGGTATGAGTGGGAACTACATTTCGTCTGTAAAGTCGAAGTGGAAACCTCCGACTCACCCGGTGACAAGACGGTGGGGATCGACCTCGGCATCAACAACTTTACCGCGCTCGCCTACGAAGACGGTCACTCCGAGTTGTATCCGTTGAACTGCTTGAAGCAGGACGACTACTATTTCAGTAAAGAGCTTGCCCGCTGTGATGATTCTTTGTCGGAACAGGCCACTCGGCTAAACCAAAAGAAATCGGCTCGTCGGACCCACTACTTTCACACACTGTCGAAACACATCGTCGAACGGTGTGTTGAGGACGGTGTTGGAACGATAGCAGTAGGCGACCTTTCGGGTATTCGTGAGGGCGACCAAACGGATAAGTCGAAAAACTGGGGTAAGCACGGCAACCTCGATCTGCATTCGTGGGCGTTCGACCGGTTCACCGACCTGCTCAAATACAAAGCAGAGATGGAAAGTATTGAGGTGAAAAAAGTATCTGAACGTGATACCTCAAAGACGTGTTCGTGTTGTGGTCAAACACGGGACGCGAACCGTGTCGAGCGTGGGTTGTACGTCTGCGATAACTGCGGAATGGTAGCCAATGCAGATGTGAACGGCGCAGAGAACATACGACAGAAAGTAACTCCGAGTCTCGCCTGCGACGGGGGAGATATGAGTACCGGCTGGTTGGCACAGCCATCGACGTACTTGTTTGACACGGAAACTGGTGCGTTCGCACCTCAAAAACAGGTCACGTCGTAAACCACAATATCCCAACGCTCGGGAATCCTCGCCGTCGTCGGGCTACGCCCGACTGCAAGCGAGACCGAAGGTATCGCTCCGTTTACCGTGGGGAGGATGTCAATGCGTAGTCAGCATCGCTTCGATGGCACCCTCGACGAGCAGCTGAATGTCGCCGGAGAAAAATCCGAGCGTTAGCCCGAGACCTGCCCCCAGCGAAATCGCGATCAGCATTCCCGTCGTAATCGACGCACGGTCGATATCCTCGCCGGCGAACGGATGGAAGTAGATTCGGTTGATAAACGGCAGAATATACCCGGCCGTCAAAAGCGAACTGACCAACACGAGCGCCGAGACGACCCACAGCCCCTCTTCGAACGCGCCGAGTGCGATATACCATTTGCCGGCAAAGCCGACTGTCGGCGGCAGCCCGATCATCGTCACCCCGAGCACTGCGAACGCCCCGGCCATGACTGGCGCACGCTTTGCGAGGCCAGCGTACTCGTCGACCAGTCGGATGCCGCCGAACCGGAGGGCGAACATCCCAGCCAAGATGAACAGCGAGGCCTTGACGATGCCGTGGCCGAAGATGTGGAGCATTGAGCCGAACAGCGCGGTCTCGTTGGCGATGCCGATCCCGATCAGAATCAGGCCGAACTGCGAGACCGTTGAGTAGGCTAAGACGAGTTTGATGTGGTTCTGCATCAGCGCGAAGAAGCTGCCCGCAAACAGGCTCAACAGCGCGCCGACGAGAATCACCTGCGAAATGACCGGGTTAACTGCGAGGAACTCCGGCGTAAAGGCCGTAAAGGTGATCCGGGCAAACGCGTAGACGGCGACCGCCGGCATCAGTGCCGAAATCACCGCACTGATGCCGTCCGGTGCGGATGCGTGGGCATCAGCCAGCCAGGTGTGGACGGGGAACAGCGCGATTTTGATCGCCAGTCCAACGGCCATCAACACGAAGCCGGCGATCACGACCGGATCGGCGTAGCCAGCCTCCGGAATTCGGACGGCCAGATCCTGCATGTTCAGCGTTCCTGTGGCCGCGAAGGTGAGTGCGACTCCCATCAGGTAGAAGGAGGCCCCGACCGTCCCGACAAGCAGGTATTTGAACGCCGCGTACGTCGACCAGCGGTATTTCGAGGAGGCAACCAGCGCGTACGACGAGATCGCCATGATCTCGAGGAAGACGTACAGGTTGAAGATGTCGCCCGTGATCACGACCCCGAGCATCCCGCCGGTCAGAAGCAAAAAGCCGGCGTAGAAACTGTTGCCGCGTGGCCCCCCGATCCGGGTGTAGACGAGTACGCCCAGACAGATCGCCAACACGAGCAGCACCACCAGCATCGAGAACTCATCAACGTAGAGTTCGACCCCGAACGGCCGGTCGATGCCGGCGACGAGATAGCCGATCGCGCCGTTCTCGCGGACGTTCAT
>PWFE01000096.1 GCA_003554115.1 Haloferacaceae archaeon
CGAGCGAAAGCAGCGCCGAACTGAACTCGAACGCTACGAGCAGGTTCTTGATACGGTCCCCGACGGCGTCTATGCGCTAGACGAAACCGAGCAGTTCACTTACGTCAACGACGGGTTGGCCGACATCACAGGCTTCGACCGTGAGGAGTTGGTTGGCGCACACATCAGCACGTTCAAAAGCCAATCAACAGTCGACGCTGCCCGCGAGGCGGTCACCGACGAGATCCGGCGGCTCAACCGCGGCGAGGGAACAGGCGAAATCGAGATCGATCTCACGGTCGAACGCGCCGACGGTACCCAAGTGCCAGCCGAAGATCACATCGCCCTGCTGCCGTTCGACGACCGATTTAGAGGGAGTGTCGGGACAATTCGAGACATCAGCGAACAGGTCGAACGCGAACGTCGACTCAACGGGCTGCTGGAATCGGCACGTGCGCTCATGGTCGCCGAAACACCACAGACGGTCGCCCGAAACGTCGTCAACACTGTCGAATACGTCCTCGATATCGACAGAGCGGCCGTCCGGCTGTACGACGACGACGCTGAGCGACTCCGGCCGGTCGCCGTCTCAGCCCAACTTGCCTCCGAGAGCACGTTGGGATCACTCTCGGTCGACGACGGACCTGTCGGCTCGGCGTTTGCGACGGGCGAGTCGACACAGTGTGATGCCGAAGACGAGGTCGTTGCCGATTCGGGAACCGCGGACACGCTGACGGTCGTACCCATCGGCAACCACGGGACGCTGAGCCTTGGCATCGAAAACCCAACGCAGTGTACGAACGCCACCCACCAACTCGTAGAGCTGTTGGCTGCGAACGCCGAGGCTGCCTTGGACCGAACCGCTCGCCAACAGGAGCTTCGACGCTACGAGACGATGGTCGAGACCGTCGAAGAGATGCTGTGTGTTGTCGACGGCGAGGGTCGATTCCAGCTGTTGACAGAGCCGCTGGCCGAGTTAGTTGGCTCCTCGCGGGAGGCGTTGGTCGGCAGCTCCGCACTTGAGCTGTTGTCGGACGAAACCAGCCCGGCAGTCGTCGAAGCCTTAGAGTCGCTGTTTGCAGACGACAGCCAGTCGACGCTATCAGTTGATGCGACCGTGTCGACGCCCGACGGCGAACTACCGGTGCGAATCGAAGCCTTCCAGCGGGGCGAATCGAACGATGATCTCACGCTGGTCATTCATGATCGCTCCGAAGTGCTGTCGGCCAAACGCGAGGCAGCCGCCGAACGCGAGCGGTTCAGCTATCTGTTCGAAAACCTCACTGATCCGATCAACGAAATCCAGCATGTCGACGGCGAAGCACAGATCAATAGCTACAACCGAGCCTTCGAACGGCTGTTCGGCGAACCCGCCACTGATGATGAGAAAACGCCGCCACTGGCGGTCACAGCAGATCGGATCGTCGACAGTGAATCCACAGACCAGCGGCCGGAAGGCGACCGCGAACTCACTCTCCAGACCACCGAGGGACTGCGATATTTCCTGTACCGACAGTTGCCATATGAGCTTCGAGAGACACAGCGAAGCTTCGAGATCTTTACAGATGTGACCGCGCTTAAACAGCGAGAGATCCAACTACAGGTGCTCCACCGGCTGCTCAGACACAACCTCAGAAACGACCTCAACGTCGTCGCTGGCTTTGCCGAGTTGCTCGCCGAGGAAGTCGACTCGCCGACACACGCGGAGTACGCCGAACGCATCGTCTCGAACGTGCGTGATCTCATCGAGTTGAGCGAGAACGCCAAACATATCGAAGCCGTCGCTGGCCAACAGTCACTCGAGCGTAGTGCGGTCGCCGTCGACGAGATGGTACAGACGGTTGTCGATCAGTATCAACGGCTGTATCCCGAGGCTGAAATCGACGTCGACATTCCTGCCGGAATCACGGTCTCAGCAGGAAAGCACCTACAGACCGCACTGGGTGAGTTGGTCGAAAACGGGCTTGAACACACACAACAGCCACCAGCAGTGCGTGTCTCTGCAGAGCACGGTGAGGGCGTCGTCGAACTCACCGTCTGGGATAACGGCTCGGGCATTCCGGACGACGAGTGGGCAGTGATCACGGGCGATGCCGAAATCTCACAGCTCAAACACGGCAGCGGCCTCGGACTGTGGCTGGTTCGGTGGGTCGCCGAAGCCTACGGCGGACAGCTAACCCGATGGGTCGACGACGAGGGGAGTGCAGTAAGTATTCGCTTGGCTGCCGTTTAAGCAGCGAGCCAAAGCGGAGACGAAGAGCCGTTATTCGGTTATCTGGTGGATCATACCGTTGCGACTGAGATGTAGGTCACGACCCATCTCGTAGCCGAAGGAGCTGGCGGTACTGAGATACCCAGAGAGACCTTTGAGGTTCTGGTGGGCTGGAATCAGCTCTTTGGGCTGGAGTGCCTCAAGCATCTGGTAGTGGCCTTCTTGACTCAAGTGGCCCGAAACGTGCAGATCGTCGTAGATTCGGGCACCCTGCATTTTGAGCAGGCGTTCGGACTGATAGCGGTTGCCCTCGTTGGTTGGTTCGGGGATGATACCCGCCGAGAAGATGACCTTGTCACCAGTATCGAAATCGTAGTTGGTCTCACCACGGCCCATGCGAGTCAGCAGTGCGCGGGGTTCGCCCTGGTGGCCGGTGACGATTGGCAGGAAGTTCTCCTTGCCGTCTTCCATAATCCGGTTGAGACTCTGGTCGATGGCACGCCGGTGGCCGTACATCTCGATGTCCTGTGGGAGATCAACGTCGAGGTGTTTTGCTGTGCCAGTGTATTTTTCCATCGAACGACCCAGCAAGATGGGTTTGCGGCCGATCTCACGGGCGAATTCGATCAGTGAGGTCACACGGGCGATGTGGCTGGCAAACGTGGTAGCGACCATGCCGCCGTCGTAATCTTCGAGGCTCATCATCGTATCTCGAAGGTTCGCGCGAGCGACGGATTCCGATGGGGTTCGGCCCTTTCGGTTTGCGTTGGTGCAGTCTTCGATGTAACACAGTACACCCTCGCCTTCGCGGCCGATTTCACGGAACCGTTTCATATCGAACGGATCGGCAAGCACAGGCGTGTGATC
>PWFE01000065.1 GCA_003554115.1 Haloferacaceae archaeon
CTGCTCAGCAACGATGGTCGACATCTGCAGCGAACCCGCAAAGATAACCACCGACATCGCGGTGACAATCAGTGGAATCTCGTAGGCGATGTTCTGCGCAACTGCGCGCAGTCCACCCATCAGCGAGTACTTGTTGTTCGAAGCATACCCACCCATCACCAACGACACCGATGCGATCGAGGCAAACGCAAACACCAATGCGAGACCCGCCTCTGGATCTGCGAGTTGGATGCCACTGCCCATCGGAATCACCGCAAACCCGAGCAGTGCGGAAGCCGGCAGAATGATCGGTGCGATGTCGTACGACGGGCGGTCGGCTCCAGACGGAATAATGAGTTCTTTCGAGAGCAGCCGCACCGAGTCAGTCACAATCGTGAGCAGCCCAAACGGGCCGATTCGGTCGACGGCGTACCGATCAGTAAACGCCGCCGTGATCTTTCGTTTCGCCCACGGACCTGCGACACCGGTCATCGCCAGCATGATGTTGCCGACGATAAATGCCGCAATCAGGGCAGCAATAAGCTCGCCGATTGGGCCGCCGAGGCCGAGAATGTCAGCGATGCGTTCGGGCAACATGACTTCGCCCTGCAGCAGACCTGCCATTAGCGATCCACCTCACCAAGCACGATGTCGAGACTGCCGAGCGATGCGATGGCATCTGGGACGTACTCGCCGTTCGACATCTCAGGCAGCGTCTGGAGGTTCGAGAAACACGGACTCCGGATCTTGAAGCGCGCTGGCTTTTCGGTGCCGTCCGCACGCATGTAGATTCCGAGTTCGCCTTTCGCGCCCTCAACGGCCCGATAGATTTCGGTGTCGTCGTCGGGTTTGATCGTCCGCGGCACGTTGGCCTGGATGTTGCGTTCGTCCTCGGGCCAATCCTCCAAGAGATCGATACACTGCTCGACGATCCGCGCGGACTGTTCGACTTCGCGCATGCGAACGAGCAGTCGACTGTAGTTGTCACAGCCGTCTTCGACGGCGACCTCCCAATCGAGTTTGTCGTAGTAGCCGTACGGATCATCGCGTCGGAGATCGTAATCGATCCCCGACCCACGAGCGACAGGTCCGGTCGCACCGTAGCTTTTGGCGACCTCCTTTGGCAGGACACCCGTGTTGATGGTCCGCATCTGGAGAATCTCGTTGGAGGTGATCATGTCGTGGTACTCTTCGAGTGCGGCTGGGAGTTCATCGAGGAAGTCGCGAGTCATCTCGAAGAAGTCCTCACGAGGCTCTGGAAGATCCCAGACGACCCCACCAAGCCGGAAGTAGTTGAACATCAGCCGCTGGCCGGTGAGATCTTCGAGGATGTTTTGGACCTTTTCGCGGTCCCGGATCGAGTACATGAAGATCGCCGTGAAGTCTCCATAAATGTCCAAAGCGAACGTCCCGAGCGCAAGGAAGTGGGCTGCCATCCGGCACAGCTCTGCACCCATCGTCCGGATAACTTGGGCGTACTCTGGAACCTCGATGTCTGCCATATCTTCGGCCGCACGCGCGTAAGCCCACTCGTTGAGCAGCCCAGCCGAGATGTAGTCCCAGCGGTCGGGGTACGGCATGATCTGGTAACGATACGTGCTCGATTGGCACATCTGTTCTTCGCAGCGGTGCAGATAGCCAATATCGGGTTCGAGATCAACGACCTGCTCGCCGTCGAGGACGGCTTTGACGTGCAGCACGCCGTGGGTTGCTGGGTGGTGCGGACCGATGTTGAGATACATCGTCTCGCTTTCGCCCGGTGCCTGCTGGTCTTCCAGAAGTGGGTTTTTGTGCTCTCGGAGCGGGACAACCTGCGGCTGGTCTTGGTCGTAGTCCAACCCGAGCGGATGGCCCTGCCACGTGTCGGGCAGGAGAATCCGGCGGAGATCTGGATGGCCTTCGTACTCGATGCCGACCAGATCGTACGCCTCGCGTTCGTGCCAATCTGCGGTGCGGAAGACCTCGTTTGCCGACTGGCTGACGGGGTTTTCTTTGTCCGCAGGCACAACAATTGAGACCTCTTGGGTTCGGTCAGAGAACTTCGTCAGATGATAAATTGACTCATAGCGATCCTCGTACTCCTGGGCCGTTACACAGGAGAGATGATCGAAGCCGGCCTTATCGCGCAGTCGACTCAGCGCGTCGACGACCGTATCAGGTTTGATGACGAAGCCCGGTGCGTTGAGATGATCATCGCGGCCGATGACGAGCTCGCCGAGAAGGTCGGCAAGCTCTTCGGGTGACTGTTCGACAACGCCAGTGGTGTCGGGAAGTTCGACGCTCATGGTGAATCAGCCCAGTTGTACCGCATGACGAGATCATCGGTGTCGATCTCCTGTGCCAACTGGTCGACGATCTCGTCGCGTTCGAGGTTCCCGAACTGTTCGAGCTCGTATGGTTTGACGACCACGGGCGAGGATTCGCCGTTGGCGATTCGTTCTTGCAGCTTGGCAACCCCATAAACGAGTGCCTCCGGCCGTGGGGGACAGCCCGGGATGTGGATGTCGACGGGGATGACCTCTTCGGCTCCTTTGACGACGTTGTAGCCCTCTTGGAACGGGCCGCCAGAGATCGTACACGAGCCCATGCCGATAACGAATTTGGGTTCGGGCATCTGGTCGTAGACGCGTTTCATCCGTGGGGCGAACTTCGAGACAATGGTCCCGGGGATGATAATCACATCAGCCTGTCGAGGGGAGGCTCGTGGCACACCGGCCGCAAAGCGGTCCAAGTCGTGTTTGACCGCGTAGGTGTGCATCATCTCGATGCTGCAGCACGCAATGCCGAACTGGAGCATGAACATCGACGAGCCACGCACCCAGTTCATGAACTTATCGAACTTGGTGAGAATAAACGGCGAGGAGCCGAACGCTTCGCGCAGCCGCGAGTTGAATCGGTCGTCTTGGCCCGCAAGTCGCGCATCGCGGGTTTCGGTTACTACCTTCGAGGTGTCGGTGACGAATGGTTGTTGATTTTCGCTGCTCATGTGTTTTGTCTCTCTGTCTTACGCGTGGCCGCACGGACGCTTTTCGTCCACTGAACTGCGCCGACGCGCCACGCCCATACGAGACCGATGACGAGGATCCCAACGAACAGTAACATTGGGAGCAGCGCTTGGGACAGCGGAACGCCCGCCTCCAGTGCGCTGCGGTACATAACCGCCCACGGGAAGATCATCACCGTCTCAATATCGAAGACGACGAACAGCAACGCGACCATGTAGTACTGAATATTCAGCTGGACGCGCCCCGAGCCGGTCGGGATCTCACCGCTCTCGTAGGTCGTTTTCTTGCCTTGTTCGGGGACACTTGGACGTAGGAGTGCCGAGACCACCATCATCGCCAGTGGGATGGCGATCCCAACAAACGCCAATGCCCCGATTGCTATCCATGACATTCCGAGTTCTCCGTAACGTGCGAAGGTTTGAACCCGCCCCTCATAAGCGTTGATTTTTGACCGGCTGTGTCAGGTACTCGGCTCGCACGGACACCGAAGTACAAACCGAACACCAAATCCTCAACCACTCATCGGAGTCTGACAGTTGATTACCAGCGGTCCCAACAGTACAGTATGCACTGTGATGCAGTAGTCGACGACTACCTATTTGTGCAGTTCTGAAGTCTCAGGCCTCGACAGAGCGAATCGAATCAATCCGGGCGAGCAGCTCCGCAACGCTTGGCCGGTCACCGGGGCTGTTGCCACGGTAGACGGAGTCGACTATTGGCTCAGTAGCTGTGGCTTCGATGACGACGGCTTCGGGCATGCGACCGATCATATCATGGAGCCCGCCGAGCGCGCCGAACCGGGTCGGCTGGTCATACTGCTCGCCGACCGTCTTCGAGCCATCGGCCAACAGCGGAAACGGCAGCTCGGAACTCTTGGCCCACGTGCGAGTTCGGTCGACCGGCTCTGGGAGGACGGCGACGACATCGGCGTTTCGGGCCTCGAACTCCTCGTAGCGTTCGGCAATCGTCTCGACCTGGTTGCGACATTTCGGACAGTGGTAGTCTCGGAGGAACAACAGCACGAGTGCCTTGCGGTCGGGATCTGCGGCGTAATCGAGCAGTTGAAACGGATCGAAAGCGGTTGTTACGTTCGGGAGTTCGAAATCAGTGAGTTCGACCATTGATCTACTGTTGTCTCCGGTCGAATGGTTAATGAATCAAAATGTAACCACCCCCTCTGTAGGTTACCAGCCGGTTACTATCCGGGTCAAGACACAGAATTACTCAGAGAACGCTTCGGGCAGCGGTTTCATCTCCACTCCATCAGGAGGATGGAGGTTCTCGATCCCCCAGACGCCCATCGCCCGAATAACTGGTTCGAGCGACGCGCCGAACTCAGTCAGTGAGTACTCAACGCGGACCGGTTTGTCGTCGATTACCTCGCGGTCGACGAGTCCTTTCTCTTCCAAATCGTCCAACGCACCGGACAGTACCTTGTTCGAAACGCCGTCGGCTGCGCGTTTGAGTTCGTTGAACCCCAGCGGTTCAGCCTTGAGAAGTTCGAAGACGATGACTGGATGCCATTTTCGCCCGATGAGCTGTGCGGTCGTCGTCACCGGACACCACAAATTCCCCGTACACCAGACATCCAGCTTTGTCTCGTTCATACCGCACCCACTTTCCAGTGGATAATAACTGCTGGGAGCCGATACGAGCGGTTAGGCGTCGCGCTCACGAAAGCCGTCGATCCCCAGATCGTGGAGGGCCTTCGAGACCTCACCAACGCCACCCTGCAGCGAGTCGTGGTATTCAACAAGCGCCTGTTCGATCTCGTCGTGTTCGCGCGAAAGAATCTGGCCAGCCGAGAGTCCCGCATTAAACGATTTGCCGGCATCAACGGCGGTGATCGGTGCGCCGGTCGGCATGCCGATGACGCTGTCGACTGATTTCTCTTGGACGGGAACCCCAATCACGGGAATCGGATACGCAATCGAGGCCGACATGTTCGGCAGATCAGCCGACTTCCCACCCGCGCCCGCGATGATTACATCGATGCCGCGGGCGGCGGCGGTTTCACAGTAAGCATACATCAACTCGGGCGTGCGGTGTGCAGAGACGACATAGCTCTCGAACGTAAAGCGACTCTCCGGCGGATTTTCGAACTCGGTCTGTTCGGCGAATCCCAATTCTTCGAGAGCTTCGTACGCACCGGCCATCACGTCGAGATCCGAATCCGACCCCATGATAATGCCCACGTCGGGCGTCTCGGCTGGATCGCGGTTCTGTTCGGCCTCGGCTTCGAGTCTGTCGATCAACTCTTGGACTTCGACTGCGGTAGTCATTGGATACGTGGATACACTCAGTGGTAGCCTTTGGCTACTACGGTTTGTGTCGACCGCTCACTGGGCGTCGCCGTCGACCGCTCACTGGGCGTCGCTCTCGACGAACGTCAGGCCGTCCCGGAGCGATTCAGTGTGGTCGAGCAACTCCTCGCGGTCGCCAACCTGAGGATCGGTGACCGTAATGTGGCCCATTTTCCGCAGCGGGCGGACCTGCTGTTTGCCGTACCAGTGCATGTGGGCGTTCGGTGATTCGAGGACGGTCTCGACGTTATATAACGTGGCTTCCCCGGGTTTGTCGACGTCGCCCAAGATGTTAGCCGAGACCGTCGGTTCTCGAAGCTCGGTTGGCCCAAGCGGCCAGCCCAAGACGGCCCGGATGTGGTTTTCGAACTGCGAGGTGCGTGCACCTTCGATAGTCCAGTGGCCGGAGTTGTGGGGCCGCGGCGCGATTTCGTTAACGAGAATGTTCCCGCCCTCGGTTTCGAACAGCTCGATGCCGTACACACCCCGGCCGTCAAGGAACTCCAAGACCTCCCGAGCAACGTCTTGAGCGCGGTCGAGAGTCTCGTTGTCGCTCCGGGCCGGCGAAACGCTGGCCCGCAGGATTTCGTCCTCGTGGATGGTTTCGGTGACGGGGTAGGTCGCGACCTCGTCGACGCCTTTGACGCCGATAACGCTCACTTCGCGCTCGAAGGGAACGAACGATTCGGCCATGGTGTCGACACCCAACAGCTCCAGCGCGTCGGCTGCCTCCTCAGGGTCGTGAACAGGGGTGTTTCCTCGGCCGTCGTAGCCGCCCTCGCGGGCTTTCAGCATCACGCCGTCGAGTTCGTCGACGACCATCTTCAGATCCTTTTCGCCGCCAATGCCGATGAACTCCGGCACTGGGATACCGGCATCTGCGAGTGCTTCCTTCTGGACGAGTTTATCCTGAATCGTCCGGAGGGTCCCCGGATCGGGGTTGACCGGAATATTGTACTCGTCGGCGACCGCTTCAAGTGTGTCGGGGTCGGCGAGTTCGATTTCATACGTTAGAGCATCACTAACCGAGGCGAGTTCCCTGACTGCGTCGGGGTCGTCGAACTCACCGACGATCTGTTTGCGGGCGACTGGCGAGGCCGGACAGTCGGGTGTCGGATCAAGCACAACGAGGTCGACACCGAGCGGCGCGGCGGCTTCGCCGAGCATGCGGCCGAGTTGGCCGCCGCCAACAACGCCGAGCGTCGGGCCGGGGAGTGTAGTCATGTCCGAGGGATGCGGTCGACGGGCCAAAAGCGTTCCCAACCAAGTTGCCAGTTAGCCACCCGCAGCGGCCGTCGGACGCGTGCCGGCGATAACCAGCCACAGCCCAGCGAGTGTCACCGCACACGTGAGCGCGAGTGCAGCGGTGTAGCTCTCTGTGTAGGCAATCGAAGCGGTCCCCAGCGGCGGCATCGCCAGCGAACCGATTCCGGCTGAGATGTTGAACATCCCGACAACCGCCGAATCCATTTCGGGCGGATACACCTCCAACAACAGCGGAATGTAGAGCGTCGCACAACCACCGAGGCCGAGACCAATGAGCACGACGCCGATGGCGACCACAGGGACCGGGGGAGCGACCAGGAGCGCGATACCGACTGCCGAGCCAGCGAGCGCGCCGAGAAACGCCCGCCTCGAGCCGATCCGGTCGGCGAGATAGCCGCTGGCGATCCGCGAGATGATGCTCACCCCGCCGATCAGCCCGAATGCTGTTGAGGCGCCGACGGCACTGAGTCCCCGGGCTGAAAACAGGTCGACCGCGAACGCTGCGAGCAGATGGTACCACGCGAACGCCAGTCCCATTCCGACAAACAGATACTGAAACTGCCGGTCGCCGGCCAACCCGACCGACCACTCGACCATCTCGCCGACCGAATCAGTCGAGTGGTCGACCCAGTCGGGACGCTTGCAGACGAGTCCCGCCAGCAGAAAGCCAACAGCCGTCGTGCCGATAATCAGCCCGAAGGCCTGTTCGACGCTGTAAGCGTCGAAAGCGAGTTGCCACAGCGGCGGGAAGATAAAGAGTCCAAGACCGTTGCCGACGAAGATTAGCCCCGTAGCTGCTCCGCGGTGTTGTTCGAACCACCGAGGGACGACCGAAGCGACGAGCACAAACGCGGTTCCAAGTGCCAACCCAAGCAGCCCAAACACGACGAACAGGCCGAGATAGGAGTCGACGACGTACAGTGCGGGCGCGACGAACCCCGTTGTCGCTGCGCAGGCCAGCAGAATCCCGCGTGCCGGCAGCCGGACGCCGAGCACACCGATCACGCCGGAGCCAATAAAGAAGGCAAACAACATCACCGAAAAAACGGTCGACAGTGCAACCGGCGAGATGCCGAACGCCTCGCTAAACGGCTCGCGGAAGATGCCGTACGAAAGCGGCGTGCCGAACGTAAACACCATTGCAAACGCCCCGACACTGGCGACCAACCAGCTGTGTCGACTGTCGGCAGTTGCTCCGGATACCACAGCCCGGGTTTCGTGCAGGCGGCTGAAAACGTTCTGTTTCGACCGGCGAGAACGGTAGGTCTTTTGCCGAACCACGTGACCTCCGAGTATGACCGCACTGGGACTGGTAGTAGCCCAATTCAACAGTTCAGTTACCACCGAGATGCAGGCGGCAGCCGAGGCAGCCGCCGCCGACCGAGACGCAGAAATCGTCGACGTGATCGAAATACCGGGCGCATACGATGCGCCGCTGGCTGCCGACCGGCTGGCTCGCCGCGAAGAAGTCGACGCTGTGGCCGTCATCGGCGCAATCGTCTCTGGCGACACTGACCACGACCGAGTGATCGCAGATGCAGCCGCCCAAGGACTGACTGATGTGAGCCTCGAACGCGACAAACCTGTCACCTTCGGCGTCAGCGGGCCGGGGATGAGTGGTGCGGAGGCTCGCGAGCGACACGAGAAAGGAGCGGAAGCCGTAAACGCCGCCGTGGATATGATAGAGGTACTAGCATGACCATGGAGTTTGCAGACCGAGTCGGTCGGGTCGAACCGAGCGCCACGCTGGCGATCAGCAACCTATCAAGCGAACTGCAGGCCGAAGGCAAAGACGTCGTCGACCTCTCGGTCGGCGAGCCGGATTTCCCGACGCCTGAGAACATCGTCCAAGCCGCCAAAGACGCGATGGACGCCGGCCACACCGGCTACACCTCCTCGAACGGGATTCCAGAACTCAAAGACGCGCTGGCGAAAAAACTGAACGGCCAAGGAATCGACGCCAGCCCCAGCGAGATCATCGTCACGCCGGGCGGCAAACAGGGACTGTACGAGACGATCAACACGCTGATTGACGACGGTGACGAAGTTGTCCTCCTTGATCCCGCGTGGGTCTCCTAAGAGGCGATGGTCAAACTCGCCGGTGGCTCGCTGAACCGCGTCGATCTGTCGCCATACGGCTTCCAGCTCGAACCGGGCCTCGACGATCTCGCCGAAGCAGTCTCCGACGAAACTGAACTCCTCGTTGTTAACTCACCGTCGAACCCAACCGGCGCGGTCTACTCCGACGCAGCCCTCGAAGGTGTCCGTGATCTCGCGGTCGAACACGACTTTGCGGTGATCTCCGATGAGATCTACGAGCGCATTACCTACGACGTCGAACAGACCTCGCTGGGCTCGCTCGACGGCATGGAAGACCGAACGATCACGCTGAATGGCTTTTCGAAGGCGTTTTCGATGACTGGCTGGCGACTCGGCTACATCCACGCTCCACAGGATCTGATCGACGAAGCGAGCAAACTGCACTCGCATTCGGTTTCCTGTGCGGTGAACTTCGTCCAGCATGCCGGCGTCGAAGCACTCTCCGAACGTACTGACGAGGCAGTAGCGGAGATGCGCGAGGCCTTCCGCGAGCGACGGGATATGCTTGCGGACCTCTTTGCGGAACACGATGTCGACGTCCCAGTCGGTGACGGCGCATTTTATATGATGATCCCCGTGGACGACGATGACCAAGCGTGGTGTGAGGGCGCAATCCAAGAAGCTCACGTCGCTACCGTCCCCGGTAGCGCCTTCGGTGCGCCCGGCTATGCGCGAATCTCGTATGCCGCCAGCGAAGAGCGTCTCCGCGAAGCCGTCGACCGACTCGTTGAGCACGAGTACCTGTAATCACCGACAGAGTTCGGCGGTTCAGCGGCCAAACACGTCGACTGCGTCGGGCCCTGAGCGAAAGTAGGAGTTGACTACTGATTTTTCACTGTCTGTAGGGCGAGATTACTGGCTCCACTCGATCCGATAGACCTCGGTGTCGATTGCTTTGGTCGCTTCTTTATGATGGTCGAACTGACGGTCGACCTCAAAGTCGGCGGCGAAGGCGTGGGTGACCTCTCCAGCGTTGTCGGCCGCAAACGCCTCGATAAACGCTTGGCTGCCGGTGTTGTGAACAGAGTACGAGACGTCAGCGATCTCGGCGGCGGTCTGCAGAAATCCTCGGTCGGCTCCTTCTTGGCCGTTTTGGGCACCGAACGGCGGGTTCATGACGACGGTCGCCGGCTCATCGAGTGCCAGTGGTGGCCGGGTGGCATCAGCCTGCAGCCAGTGGATTTCGGTGGTTGTGCCGACCCGCTTGCGGTTCGCTTTGGCCGTCCGGAGCGGTTCGCCGTCGACCTCAAGGCCAATGACGCGACGGGGGCCCCGAAGGGCGGCTCCGAGTGCGAACATCCCCGTGCCGGCACCGAGGTCGACGACCGTCTTACCGCCGAGGTCGCCTTGGAGGTCCGCCAGGTGGATGACATGGGCTGCCAACGACGGCGGCGTTGGATACTGTTCGAGCGCAGCCCGCGGGTTCTCGAAGCCGGCGACAACCGCCAGTTGGCCTTCGAGGTCGCGTTTGCGAGCCATCTCAGGGCCTCACAGTCGGTTGTGGGCTGCCGCCCGCGGTCGCTCGTCGGGACTGAATCATACCGACTGTACTGGCCGTCGGCCCAAAAGTGTTACAACGGAACTACTGGGTGGTACACCAGCCAATATCCAACCGATTGGCACTAACAGAATGCATACAAAACCGCGTTTAGCATGAGAGACAATGTTTCTCATTCGTCAGCAGTTCTATTGTTCTTGTCAGTAGGCTGTATTTGCTTCTCATGGCCACAAACAGCCGCCTCAGCCGATTTGGTCGAACGGTCGACCGTCACGTCAGACGTTTATTACAGAAGACAGGTCTGTTTTATTTCAAAAACGTTTAAATACAGTCCGAACCACAAACCTTATAATGGAACGTCCGAGCAGGCAGCGCCAACAGGAGCGAGAATCGGAACAGCAGTCGGACGAAGCGCTTGAATGTCCGGAGTGTGGGTCGGACGAAATCGTTACCGACGCCGATCAAGGCGAGTTGGTGTGTGATGACTGTGGGTTGGTTCTCGACGAACAGCAGATCGACCGCGGACCGGAGTGGCGGGCGTTCAATCACTCCGAGCGACAGAGTAAATCCCGCGTCGGCGCGCCAATCACTGAAACAATGCACGACCGCGGGCTGACAACCACGATCGACTGGAAAGACAAAGACGCCTACGGCCGGTCGCTGTCGTCGGAAAAACGCAGTCAGATGCATCGGCTGCGCAAATGGCAAGAACGCATTCGCACCAAGGACGCCGGCGAGCGCAACCTCCAGTTCGCACTCAGCGAGATCGACCGCATGGCGAGCGCGCTGGGTGTCCCCCGGTCGGTACGGGAGGTCGCCTCGGTCACCTACCGACGAGCACTCAATGAGGACCTCATTCGCGGGCGTTCAATCGAGGGCGTTGCGACCGCAACCCTGTATGCGGCCTGTCGACAGGAGGGGATTCCGCGCTCGCTTGACGAGGTCGCCGAAGTCTCACGGGTCCCACAGAAAGAGATCGGCCGAACCTACCGGTATATTTCTCAAGAACTCGGACTTGAGCTCCGGCCGGTCGACCCCAAACAGTTCGTTCCACGCTTTGCCTCCTCGCTCGGATTGAGCGAAGAGGTACAGGCGAAAGCCACCGAAATCATCGATGTCTCTGCAGAGGAAGGCCTGCTCTCAGGGAAATCACCAACCGGCTTTGCGGCTGCGGCGATCTATGCGGCTTCGCTGTTGTGTAACGAAAAGAAAACCCAACGCGAGGTAGCTGATGTCGCCCAAGTGACTGAAGTCACGATTCGGAATCGGTATCAAGAGCAGATCGAAGCGATGGGCTTCCGGTGACCTCCTCCTCGCTGTAAACGACGAGGCTTCCCACGGTACCGCACCGCTGAGTTGGGATATTTACTGGTTGACGACCTGTCGGCATGACGGGCCGATGGCGGAGCCACACCGCCGTTACTCCTATCCCCGGCAGGGGGACTCGGAGTTATCTGTTGACCGAGACACCACAGCGGTTTGAGAGGGTGTCTCGAACGTTCTAGGCCTCGGAGTCCCGAAATTGTGCATTTGAACAGGGCGGTGTGACCGCCTCAGTGTGCGTCAAATTACGGTACGATTCAAGTTAAATATCCGTATTATTGCTGAACGATGATTGTGTCGATGGTGTCGGATTCACGCCCGTCGTGAACGGTGGGATTCTCTCCTCGAAAAAGATAGACCGTTCTCAGTCGTCGGCCCGCAGTGGGGCACTCTGTGTAGTCGCCTCGGGTTTAACTACCGTCTGGCCGGTTGTCGCTGTCGTAAATTTCGCGATGAGTTCGTCGAGTTGCTCTGCGCGCGCCTGTAACATTTTGGCGTTCTCCTCGAGTTGTGTCATCGAGGAGGCTTGCTCTTCTGCGGCTGCCGAGACGTTTGCTGCTTCTGCAGATCCTGAGACTGAAATCTCCGAAACACTCTCTACGACTGCCAGCACCTCTTCAGTTGCCTCTGCCTGATCGCTTGTCGCATCCGTGATCTCTGCAACACCTGCATCTGTCTCTCCAGCATTCTCTTTGACGACGCCGAAAGCCCGCAACACCTCCTCTGTTGCGTTGACCCCCTCTTCCATCCCACGTTGGGCTTTCTCGGCCGTTTCCATCGTCTCTGATGTCTGTACTTGTGTTTCCTCAATCAGTCCCTCGATTTCTGAGACCGACTCTCGAGTTTCTTCTGCCAGCTGTTTCACCTCTTCGGCGACAACAGTGAAGCCGGCACCAACATCTTTGTCTCCACTGCCGGTTGTGCCTGCCCGTGCAGCTTCGATCGAAGCGTTCAGTGCGAGTAGATTTGTTTGATCGGCAATATCAGCGATCAGGTCAGTTATTTCGGCGATTTTGTTCATTTGAACATCCAAGTTCTCTATTTGTTCTGCAGACTCGTTGACGATAGTTGCGGCCTCGCGAACCTGATTGATTGCATCTTGAGCGGTTGCTTCCGACTCACTCGCGACAGTGGCCGTCTCCGCCGACACATTGCTTACGCGATTAGTCGAGGCTGCAATTTCTTCGACCGTTGCTGACAGGTCGGTAAGCTCGCCAGATGCCTCGTCAAGCATTTGTCGCTGTTCGTCGGTACCGTCTGCTATCTCTTGGATTGACTCACTGACGTCTTCGCTTGCTCGCCGGAGTTCGGCGGTTCCGGTCTCCGTCTCCGTGGTCGCATCAGTGACAATCGTAGCCACATCTTGGATCTCTATGACTGTCTGCTCAACATCTGCCAGCATTTCGTTAGCTGAGGCTGCCACCTCAGCCATCGCCTCCGCATCAGTTTTAGCGTCCATCCGAACAGTCAAATCGCCCCCAGCAGCCTGCGTCATCACTGATGAGAATTCGGTTGCTTTCTGTTCAAGCTCTTTGTTCTGGGCGTCGATCTCATCTTTCTGTGCCTCTACGTTTTGTTGGGCCTTTTGAATCTGGGCGCGTTGTATTTCGAGTTGGTCTATCTCGTCGGATTTTTCTGCGATTTCTGAAAGTTGCTGTTCGATATCAGCTCGTGAGGATTCAAGCGACGACCACAACTGGAGCACACCCAGCACTCCAGCGACGACGAACACTGTGTGGACGTTCGACCAGAAGCCGTGGTTTTGCATCGCTGGCTCGTGGTTGAACATCATTCCCATCTCAAACACCGAAAACAACTGGTGAGTCCCAGCGACGATAGCGACACCGATCGCTAGCGGCACCCAGTCTTCATATACGGCTAGCCAAACAACAGCGACGAAGTAGTGGAAATGTGCCTCAATGA
>PWFE01000142.1 GCA_003554115.1 Haloferacaceae archaeon
GCAATCGTCACGACGTTGTTGACTGGATCGGCGATAACGACCGTCTTTTCTTGATGTTCCATCGCCAGACCCATCGGGTGGAACTTGCCGCCGCCGACGTACAGCACCTGGTCGGCATCAATGTCTGCGGAGGCGTAGTTACAGCCTAACACTTGGCCCTCGTAGGTCAGGCGGTCGTCGCCCTTGCGCGTATGGACTTCATACCCTCGGGCTTCGAGCCACTCGACCATCTCGCCGAAGCGGTTCATATGCTGGGCGGTAGTGACGAGGCCAACCGCCGGGTCGACGTCCGGATCTTCGAGTTCAGCAAGCGACTCTTCGAGAATTGGGAATGGGTCGACGTTCGAAAACAGTGGCACGTAGATGATCTTATCGGACTCCTTCATCGGTGAGTGCCCAAAGTGGACGAACACATCGGTTCGGCGCATCAAGTAGGTATCGAGATCGCAGGCACCGTAGCAGGGTTGGCCCGAAAGCAGGATCGTTACGTCTCGGTCGAGTACCTCCCGAAGGTCGTCGGCGACTGCCGGACCGCGACGTTTCAACCCTTCGGGAAACTGGAGGCCGACTTTCGTGGCATCGCGTGCTTCGATCTCGTCGACGATGCGTTCGAGTTCGTAGTCCCACTCGCGGTCATGTCGCAGATTCATCCCGGTGTTTCGGAGATCTCCCTCCGAATACTCCTCTGTGGCGTCGTGGCTCATTGATTCTGATTGCTACCGAAGACGTAAAACCACGACGTTTCGCCGAGCGTCGACTGTTGGGTGGTTCGGTTGCAATCCTGATTTTGTTAGGTGGGTTATACTCTAGTTACGAAACCGCTAGGCTAACAACCCGCCGCCGTGTACGTTCACCAATGAGCGACTCATCGGAGGACAAGCCCTTGGAGTCCGCTGATCGTCAGCCCGACGAGCCTGACGCATCGACCAGCGACGCCACCCTCGGCGAGTCGACCGGCGACACTGGTGGGTCGGCCTCACCCGCTGGCGAACAGACCGAAGCCGATGATCTCGACGCGCTCCGTCGGCAGGTTGAAGAAAAATACGACTTTGAGAACTTCAGACCCGCGGATATGGCCAGCATGTCGGCCGAAGAGTGGGAAGCTGTCTTCGATGCCGACACCTGGATCACCGGTACTGAACTGCTTGACCGGGTTGAGGCCGAAGTCAAAAACCGGATCGCCAGCCGTGACATTTTCGGTGTAATCGAACGCGAAACAGTCGACGGCACCGAGCGACTGTTAGTGTACTCCGATGAGGGGTATGCAGCTGTCTCGCCCGACGGAACTGTCCGTGGTGAGGGCGGCGTCCTGCGGGATGTCGAACCTGTCGTGGCGATGTGTTCTATGGACGAATTCGAGGTCGCAGCGCCACCCGAGAACTACCAGCTACCCTCGCCGGAGGCTGTCCCCGAACAAAGCGGCGAGTTGGGGAACCTGATGCTGCAGATTATCGCCGGCATGCAGCTACTCGGGGGGCTCGGGCTGATCGGTGCGTGGCTGTTTACTGGCGTCGAAACCCTTGTTGCGCCCGTTATCGGCGGGCTGTTCTTTACAGTCGGCTTTGTGTTGTTCACGCTTGTGGCCAACGCGCGGCTCTCGGATCGGTTCCGTGCCGAGCAGTATCGTGAGCGACTTCGGGCGGTCGAGGCCGGTGGCTTTGAGCGACCAAATCTGCCGGGTGAAACAGCGCCGCAGACGCCCGCAGTCGACGAGGCACAAAAGAACCGAGAACGAGAGACTGAAGGGTCCTAACGGCCCGTCTCTTGCCATCCATAGTCGGTGGGTTTAAGCACGGCGCGTGCTGATAATTTGGTGTATGAAACGGCGGGACTTTATGCGAACAGCAGGAGGCTCTGCCGCCGCCACCACGGCCGTTGTCGCCAGTAGCGGCACCGTGGCAGCCCAAGAGGAAGTCCCCGAGTGGGACTACATCGACGGCGTCGACGGCGGCGAACAGGACCTCCGCGGCCAAGATGAAGTAACCGTAGAAGTCGGCGCGGCGGGCAACGGCGGCGACCTCGCGTTTTCGCCGGCCGGCATCTGGATCGACCCCGGAACGACGGTTATCTGGGAGTGGACCGGTGCAGGTGGCGAACATAACGTCGTCACCGTCGATGGTCCGGCTGACCTCGACAGCGACCTCACCGCGGAGGCCGGCTTTACGTACGAACACGAGTTTACCGAAGACGACGAGGGTATCACCGACTACGTCTGTGAACCACACGACGCGCTCGATATGAAAGGCGCAGTCGCGGTTGGCGATGATGTCCCAACGGCCGAAGCTGGCGCGGGCGACGGTGGTTGGCCCGAGGATTTCGCCAGCGACGTTGGTGTGCCGCTCCAGAAACACTACATCGGTATTGTGAGTTTCCTCGGCATCGCACTCAGCCTCGTCTTTACGTTCTACGTACTGAAGTACGGCGAGTCGCCGAACACTGGACAGGGTGATTCCTAATGAGCTCTTCAGGCAGCACGTACGGTGATATTCATCGCTACGAACCCGCCCGCGAGTCGACTGCCGCAGCCATCGCCATCGTTCTGTTGACGATTATCGAGGTTATCTTCGTCTTCTTCTTTATTTACGCCATGATCTCGGGGTGGGCCGGCACCGAGTTCGGCAACCAGTTCCTCGGGGCGATTTTGGCACTGATCTTCATTGATCTCGCCTTTATTCTCGCACTGTACCGCAAAGAGTTCCTGCCGGATGTGATGATCGTCAAAAAGCGTCGACGCAAATGGGAAGACCTCTACATTGACAGCGAGGACGTCGATGGCACCCAGATCGGCACCGACAAGGCATGGGACACCGTCAAACGAGCCATCTACCCCTACTACAAACGATAACATATGAGCCTCAAAGAACGAGACGAGTTCGACCACAACGCGTGGCTGAAACAGAAAGACCTCACACCGATTGAGACGGTCTTTCTGACCACGCTCGTCTATCTCGACCGCCGATTCCGCATCGTTGATTACCTCGAACTGCTGGA
>PWFE01000145.1 GCA_003554115.1 Haloferacaceae archaeon
ATCTATGTCAACTGAAACCTACGTCGGTTCCGTCGATCAAGGGACGACCGGCACACGATTTATGGTCTTCGACCATGGTGGCAACGTCGTAACAAGCGCCTACGAGAAACACGAGCAGATCTATCCGGAACCCGGCTGGGTCGAACACGATCCGATGGAGATCTGGGAGAACACCCAGAGCGTCATTACCACCGCCCTCGACGACGGCGACATCGACCCCGAGCAGTTGGAGGCGATCGGCGTCACCAACCAGCGCGAGACGACGCTGCTGTGGGACGCCGAATCCGGCCAGCCAATCGCCAACGCGATCGTCTGGCAGGACCGCCGCACCACCGACCGGATCGAAACTCTGGAAGAAGATGGACAGGCCGAGATGGTCCAGCAGAAAACCGGTCTCGAACCTGACGCCTACTTTTCTGCAACCAAAGCCGAGTGGCTGCTCGACAACACTGATCCGATCAAACTCCAGCGCGCCCGCCCACAGGACGTCCGCGAGCGCGCCGAAGCCGGCGATCTCATGTTCGGGACCATCGATACGTGGGTGATCTACAACCTCACCGGCAACCACATCACCGACGTCTCGAACGCCTCCCGAACAATGCTTTTCAACATCCACGAGATGGACTGGGATGAGGAACTTCTCGATGAGTTCAACGTCCCCGCCGCAACCCTCCCGGAGGTCCGGCCCTCCTCGGACGACGAAACGTATGGGTCGACCGATCCAGCGGGCTTCCTCGGCGCGGAAGTACCCGTCGCTGGCGCGCTCGGCGACCAGCAGGCCGCCCTGTTCGGTCAGACCTGCTTTGATTCCGGTGACGCCAAAAACACCTACGGCACCGGCTCGTTCATGCTGATGAACACCGGCAACGAGGCGGTCATGAGCGATCACGGCCTCCTTACCACCGTGGGATTCCAGCGATCCGGCGAGCCGGTCCAGTACGCCCTTGAGGGCGCGATCTTCATCACTGGCGCGGCAATCGAGTGGCTCGAAGATATGACGCTGATCGATGACGCCATGGAGTCCGAGGCGGTCGCCCGGAGCGTTGATTCGACTGACGGCGTCTACTTCGTCCCCGCGTTTGCTGGACTCGGCGCGCCCCACTGGGACCAGCGCGCCCGCGGGACCATCGTTGGGATGACGCGTGGCACCCGCCGCGAGCACGTCGTCCGTGCAGTGCTCGAATCCATCGCGTTCCAGACCAAAGACGTCGCCGAGGCGATGGTCGAAGACAGCGGCATCGATCTCGCTGACCTTCGGGTCGACGGCGGGGCGGTTAAGAACAACTTCCTGTGTCAACTGCAGGCCGACATCGTTGATACCACGATCGTCCGACCGGTGGTCGACGAAACCACGGCACTCGGATCGGCGTACGCCGCCGGTCTTGCTGTCGGCTACTGGGATACAGTCGATGAACTCCGAGACAACTGGCAGGTCGACCGTGAGTTTGAGGTTGACCCTGATGCGGATTACACCGCCGAGTTCGACCGCTGGCACGATGCAGTCGACCGTTCGCTGGACTGGGCGAAATCAACCGACGAATAGGCCCCACCGTCGACCGCCCTCGCGTTGGCGGTTACACTCATCGACACAATTTTTCAAAAATTCTGCAATAGTGGTGGGCCGGAGAGAGTTAGTTGAGTCGTTCGATGATCAGATCCGAGAGGTCCTCACGGAACGCATCGACATCGATCTCTTCGAGCACTGGCACGAAGAAGCCCTCAACGAGCATGTTGCGGGCCGTCTGTGGGTCAATAGACCGAGAGGTCATATACAGCAGGTCCTCTTGGTCGACCTGACCAACCGTCGCGGAGTGACTGGCTTCGGTGTCGTGGTTTTTGATGATGAGTTTGGGCGAAGCGTCGGCTTCTGACTCATCAGAAAGCATCAGCGTGTTCTCACGCTGGTAGGAACTCGTGTTCCACGCGCCTTCGCCGACATCCTGAACGCCCTCGTACACCGAGCGGGCAACGTCGTCGAGCACACCGCGGGTGACGAGGTCGGCCGTCGTGTGTTCGGCACGGTGCCAGACACGCGCGTTGACATCGAGGTGCTGGTCGTCGTGGCCGAAGAAAGCCCCGACGATTTTGCTTTCGGAGCCATCGCCGTTGAGTTCGGTCTCAACGTCCGAGCGGGTGAGCCGCGAGCCGATGTTGCCCTCGATCCAGTTGACCGTTGCGTACGTGTCGGTCACGCCGTGTTTGAGCGTGATGTGGTAGGTCTCCTCATCAAGGTTCTGCAGCGAGCCGAACTGGACGTAGCTGTTTTCGCCGGCGACGACTTCGACGATGTTGCTGAAGTACCGGTCGCCTTCGATTGCCTCGCCGGTCTCGATGGATTCGAGAATCGTTGCCGACGCGGATTTCTCTGTCACGACGAGCGTCTGGCTGAACAGCGACCGCGAGTTCAT
Source organism: Haloferacaceae archaeon (assembly GCA_003554115.1). The sequence goes on from PWFE01000145.1 coordinate 2,409, forward strand.
CTCGGCGCGAATCGTTACGTCCTCGGCGTCGACACCCTCGGGAACGTAGATGACCGTGCCTGTCGTGAACAGTGCGGCCGACAGCGCAGTCAGGTAGTTCTTTTGCGGGTCGACCGTCGAGCCGAAGTGCTCTTTGACGAGTTCTTCGTGGCTTTCGAGTGCCTCGACGAACGAGAGCACCTCTGCGCCCTCGACGTCAGCGCGCTCAGTTTCGTCAGACTGGTTGAGCGGGTCGACAAGCTCTTCGAAATCGAGGCTTTCGAGATCCGTCCAGCGTCGACCGGGCGTCTGGATGACATCCGGAAGCTCAAGCTCGTCGAGTGCCTCAAGTGCTGCAAGACGGCGTTCGAGCAGCCACTCGGGCTCGTCGCGGGCCGACGAGATTTCTTCGACCGTTTCGGCGGAGATGGAGGCTGGTACCTGCACGCTCATCCGAGCGAGCCCTCCATTTCGAGTTCGACCAGGCGGTTGAGTTCGACCGCATACTCGATTGGCAGCTCTTCCGTAATGGGCTCAATGAAGCCCGAAACGATCATCTGCTTTGCGTCGTCGTCGTCGAGACCACGCGACTGCAGATAGAAG
>PWFE01000150.1 GCA_003554115.1 Haloferacaceae archaeon
CCGACCACGAGGCAGTCCGGCAAGCACTCGAAGCCACTGTCCCAGCCGAAAAGTGTGGCTTCGGCCATACGGCGATGATCCAGTTCGGCCGCGAGTACTGTACGGCCCGCACGCCAGCCTGTCTGGATGGTCCCGAGGCGTGTCCGCTGTACGACGACTGCGACCGTGTGGGCGTCGATGAACTCAACGGACGAGTGGTCGACCCGGTAGACAGTGACTAACTGTCTCAGCAGTTCGTGTCGCCGACGGGTCCATCAATCGGTGCTTCGTCTTCCTCGTAGACGAACTCCTCACCGAACATCGGTAGATCAAACCGGTAGTCGAACGCAATCGAGAACGGCTCAAACGGGTTGTTTAGGAACCCACTAACGCTGTCGATCCCCGCAAAGATGACACCTGTTCTGAGTTCGATGATTGGTGGTCCGTCGATAGAACCCGTCAGTTCGACGCCGAAGGCTCCCGGCCCGCCGAGGTTCGTTAGCAGCGACATGTGAAGAACCATCCTGATTTCAGGCCCCTGCGTGCCGATCGTGAACTCATAGCCGTCGTCAGGAAAACAGCCGGCAGCAGTCGCCGTCGAGTCGTCGGCCGTCGACGATGCGGACGGCTGTGTCGCGCCGGCGACAGCCGCGCTCCCGACAGTCGAGACCAGCAGCCAACAGCAGACGATGGCCACGACTGTTCTTCGAGAGACCATACTGAGAAGAGTTAGCCATTGCGCATAAACACAACGGTGAACTGACTGGTCGAAATCAGAATGAGTCAGTTGACGTTACTGCTGGAGCTACTCGAACAGCTGTTCGATCAGCATCTCGGCCGACGCGAGGTTTGTCGCCAGCGGGATGTCATGGACATCACAGAGCCGCAAGAGTGCCGAGATATCCGGCTCGTGCGGCTGGGCGGTGAGTGGATCGCGCAGGAAGATAACTCCAGTACAGTCGCCGTCAGTGATTTCGGCACCGATCTGCATATCTCCACCTAATGGCCCCGAGGCCTTCCGGTCGACATCTAGGTCTGTCGCCTCCATCAGGCGCTGGCCGGTCGTGCCGGTGGCCATGAGGCTGGCCTCCGAGAGTACGTCCTCATGGTTGCTGGCAAACGTCATCATCTCGTCTTTCTTTTCGTCGTGTGCAATCAGTGCAAGTCGCATTCGTCAGCCTCTGGTTCGGGGAGGTGCTTAATTCCCACTGGTAGTGACCTGTTAGTTAAATATTGTATCGAACGCCGAGGCCCCGAGTGGATCAAAGGTGCCAGCAGCGATGTTTTCGGCAACGTGGTCGACCGAGCTCATACCGACTAACGAGCAGGTAACGCCGGGTGCGCTCCGGGCAAAGTTGATTGCTCGCTGGGCAGCGGTATCGCCCGCCAGTTCGGCGTCGACGGCGGGTGGGATCGCTGCGGCGAGATCACCTTGGCCAATCGACGCACTGCTGACCACCGATAGTTCGGCGTCGTGTGCGTATTCGAGCACGCTGACTCGGCCTTCGTCGGTTGGCTGGCTTTTTACCGTAAAGGCGTCAGCCATCTCGATGTTAAACGGGAGTTGAATCGCCTGCAAACCATGTCTGTCGGCTGCACCAACTGTCTCAGCGGCTATCTGTGCTCGATCCAGTACGTCGGGAAGCGAGAGATACTGTTGGTGGTTCTGAGGCACTCGGAACGCCTGCCACGTTGCCAGCCCGTAGACACCGATATCACCGGCCGCTCGGCGGCGTTCGAGCAGTTCGAAGGCACTCTCTAACTGGTCATACAACTCTGTGCGGTCGACAGCGAGCAGTTGGGTCTCGGGGTTATGAAGGTAATAACAATCAATCGTCCCGATAGAGAGATTGTCCAGCGACTGGTCGATCATCTCGGATATAAAATTCGGATCCAGCGAGTGGCTCCCTCGGACAAGCGACGTAGGATCGACTATCCCCGGTTCGACGAACTGTTTGTGGACGTAGCTTCCCGGATCACTCGGTCGGTCGCCGTCGAACGGAACGAAGCCGCCTTTCGTTGAGACGACGACCGAGTTGCGGTCCACGTTGGCAGTCGCCAATGCCTCGCCGATGACGCGCTCGCTTCGTTGACACCGGTAGTTGATCGCTGTATCGAGATGGTTGATGCCGTTTTCGAGCGCCAACTCGATAGCCGCTCGGTACTGGTCGTCGACCGCGTCGGTTGGCTCGCCGAGATAGGTACCGACCCCGATAGACGAACAGACGCCGGGCGGAAACCGCCGAAAGTAGGTCCGACCAAAGCTGTTGCCGAACCGCTCGCGATAGCTCCACGTACCGTCTGCAGTTGCCATACCTGTTGTAGCTTGCCGAGTCGAATAAACCCCTACACGTCGCCGGCCATCGACGAAAACAGTCGGTCGACCAACGCCTCACGCGGGACTGTCTCGCTGCTGACTGGCTCGCCGCCATCGGACAGTTGGGGTTGCGGCGCAATCTGGCCGCCACCCATCCGGGCGTGACCGCCTGCGCTGGCGTTCGAAATCCCGTCGGTGACGCTTTCGAGCACCCGGCCCATGTGGACGCGGTCGTCTCTCGACCGACCTGACAGATGGATCGTACCCTCTTTTTCCCCAGCGATGACGACCGCTGTCACCCCTTCGAGACGGATGATCTCGTCGGCAGCCTGTGGGATCGCATCCGCATTCGATACGGGTCCGACATCGCAGACCGCAAACGAGCCTTTGATGCGTCGACCCGCAATCGCACGAGCCTTGATTTCGAGCACCTCGGCGTCGACCTCCGGGTTAGCAATGCGGTCGAGACGGTCTTGATCGACGCCGGGATACAGGTACGATGCGGCCTCGAAGTCGACGGCAGCCGCACCGACTGTCAGGTTCTTCGTATCCGACAGAATCCCGTACAACAGCCCCGTGGCGGCCGAAGAGGGCAAGACGTACGTCGCGCCGGTTTCGCTGGCGTGCTGTTCGGCTGGCACCGGCACCGCACCGATGTCCTCGAAGTATTCGGCGACGATGCTTGAACACGAGCCGTAGTCCGTTCGCACGTCGGTAAACAGCTCACCGGTCCCCTCGCCAGGGTGGTGATCAACGACTGCCAGCGGGAGAATTCCTTCCGCACCAGTAAACCCACGAGGGGCATTGTGGTCGACGAGAATCACGGCCTCGGCGGCGAGATCAGTCACATGATCGATATTGTCGAGTTCGAGTTCCAACACGGTTCGGAACGCCCGGTTTTCCTGATGGCGGATCTGGCCGGGATACTGGATTGTTACCTCTGTGTCGAGTTGGGTAGCCAGCGCGGCGACTGCTGTCGCCGAGGCCATTGCATCCGGATCCGGGTTCGGATGCATCAACACCGTCACAGCCTCCTGTTCGGCGAGGAGCTGTTTGAACCGCTCACCGTTGGACTGACGGAGCCAACGGTAGACGATTGCAGCGGCTCCCGTGAGTCCCACGAGGACAACGATTGCAACGAACAGCTCGGTCTGAGCACTGACCAACTCCTCGATCAGCCCAAAGACCTCGCCGACAGCTAGCTGTCCCATAGTTGGTGTGTCAAGGTCATTCGATAAGAAGCTTGGCAGAGATTGCGTTGGTTTAGCAAGGACAAATAGTGGTGCAACTAACCATCGACTGGGTAGTCAGTTATTACCGCCCGCCGGCAGGCAGTTCGGTACGACAATCTCGTGTATTGTTAGGCTGTGTCTTCGTTGCGGTAGGAATCGACTGCCGCTCGGTAGCCTTCACGAAACGTCGGATATCGGAGCTCATAGCCCAACCTGCGGAGATACTCGTTCGAACACCGTTTACTTGTGAGAATCCGTCGACGCGCCGCCGCAGAGAGCTCATCGTCGGTAAGCCGCTGTTGTTTCGTTCGTTTCGGTGGACTCTCACGACCGCATTCGGCCGCCAGCCAGTCGGCGAACGCCCATTTGTCGACCGGCTCGTCGTCAGTGACGACGACGGTCTCGTCTCGCGCGCGGTCGGCTGTCAGAAGATAGGCGACTGCGCCCGCGGCGTCTTCCTGATGAACCATATTTAAGTAACCCTCGGTAACCGGGCCGTCGAGATACCGACTGAGCCGGTAGCGGCCCGGGCCGTACAGCCCGGAAAACCGGGCAACAGAGCCGTCTATACTGTGCTTTGGGCTTTCTTCGAGTGCGACGCGTTCAGCCTCGACGAGTACCTCGGTTTTCTCGGTGGTTGGCTCAAGCGGCGTCGACTCGTCGACCAACTCGCCGTCGTGGTCGCCGTAGACGCCCGTACTTGACGTGTAGACGAGGCGATCAGGCGTTGACTCGCGGTTGCCGTACTCCGCGATTGCTGCCTCAAGTGCGTCGACGTAGATAGTCCGGGCCGCCTCGGCGTTTCGGCCGCCCGAAGAGGCTGCAAACACAAGCCACTCGGCGTCTGGCAGTCCTGTACGGTCGTCAGAATCGGTGAGGTCGGCTTGGTGAGCCTCGAAGCCGGCCTCCTCAATGGCCATACAGCCAGACTCCGAGCGGCGGACGCCCACGACTTCGTAACCCGACTCAGTGAGTTGTCGACCCAACTCAGTGCCGATGTAGCCACAGCCTAAAATCACAACGTCAGCCATCTCAGTTCTCCCGTCCGTCGATCACTGACTGGATCGCCGCCAGCTGGCTGAGTGTCATCTCGGCGCGGCCCTCGATAGCCTGTTGGACCTCTTGGCCGGTGAGATCAGTGTCGGCGGTGGCTGCGATGGTATCGACATCCAACACGGCGGTCGTCATCCCCATCAACAGGTGATCTCGAAGCTCGAAAACGATGGCCTCGGCATCCGGGCTCGCGTCGTCGACTGCGAGAATCGCGGCCGCCTGTTCGACGGTGAGCGTCGGCTGCTCGCCAGCGCCCAGCGCATCGATTTTATCAACGGTGAGGCCGGTTTTATCGGCGAGTTGTTTGGGAGAGGCTGTCTTGATTACTGAGACAAGCTGTTCGAAGTATGCATCCAACAGCGTTGACGGAGAGTGATTCTGCACGGTGTCGGCAGCAGTATGTAACATACTAAAAGTTATTTAGCCACTACCAAAACGATTGTCACTTCTCCGCAGAGCTGAGATGACAGTATGGATAACATTGAAACAGCGTGACTGTTCATCATCTGTATGAAATCCGTTCTGGTCGGCGTTGGCCAAGCTGGTGGCAAACTGACGACGGCCATCGAGTCGTTCGACGAACAGATGGGGTTCGGTGCTATCCGGGCGACCTGTGCGATCAACACCGCATCGGCTGATCTCCGTGGGCTCTCCACCGATACCGTTCTCATCGGCCAAAACCGAGTCAACGCCCACGGCGTCGGTGGTGACAACGAACTCGGTGCGGCGGTGATGGATCAAGACATCGAGCAGGTGATGACGACGCTCAGCAGCCGAATCGACACCGGAACAGAGGCAATCATTGTCGTCGCCGGGCTCGGTGGTGGCACTGGATCAGGTGGGGCGCCGGTGTTGTGCCGTCGGCTCAACCGCGTTTACGACGTCCCAGTGTACGCACTGGGTGTGTTGCCCGGTTCGAACGAGGGTGCGTTGTGTCAGAACAATGCTGCCCGGTCGCTGAAAACACTCTTGGGCGAAGCCGATGCGACACTCGTCGTCGACAACGACGCCTGGAAGGCTGCCGGCGAGAGCCTTAGCGACGGGTATGCAGCTATTAACAAAAACATCGCCCGGCGAGTGAGCCTGTTGTTGGCTGCCGGAGAGTCGACCCAAGGTGTCGCCGAAAGCGTCGTCGACTCCTCGGAGATTATCAACACACTTCGAGGAGGTGGTCTCGCTGCACTGGGCTATGCCAGCAGCCCCGCCGCCGAGGCGGCCGATGAAAACATCAACGTTGTTACGAGTACAACCCGAAACGCTGTGTTGGCGGGATTGAGCCTTCCTGGAGCCACAACTGCCGAGGCCGCACTCTTTGTCGTTGCCGGCGAAGCTGACCGCATTTCACGAAAGGGTGTCGAGAAAGCCCGGCGGTGGGTCGAAACCGAAACCGGAACCATGCAGGTCCGCGGCGGTGATTTCCCGATTAAAAGCGACCGACTGGCCTCGCTCGTGTTGTTGGGCGGCGTCGACCGGTCGGAACGCGTCGAACGGCTTTTTGCACGCGCCGAACAGGCTGCCGAAGAACGAGCGACAATCGAGCGCGAAAGGGCCTCGGAGGCAAAAAAGAACTTCGAGAACGACAATCTCGATGGACTATTTTAGCAGACTGGCACCGTCGAACTCGGTGCGGCCGTACTCGATTTCCATCAGATCCAGAATCGTGGGAGCGATATCGAACAGATCGGCGTCCTCGATGAGGACGTTCGGATCGTCGACCAGCAGCGTGGCGTTGTCGAAGCTGTGCATGCCGTTTCGAGGACCGACATCAAAGACCTCGTCGTGGCCTTTGAAGCCGGATTTGAGATCGAAGCCGTGGGTTGGAATTGCAACCAGATCCGGCGCGATGTCGGCGTGGTCGCCACGGAACGCGACCTCCTGTTCGACAACACGCTCACAGACCGGGGTGCCGTCAGGGCCTTCGAGTGCTTCGAGGTCGGCTTTGAGTTCGGCTCGCACCTCCTCGTAGTCGTCTTCTGGAACGCTGCCGCGTGGCTCGCGGCCTTCGAGGTTGAGATAAAACCGACCCGGAATCAGCGAGTACGCACGGGTTTCGTCGGAAATATCGCCGAGTTCGCTGTGATTGTCGTCTTCGTACGAGAGCCAGCCTTCTTTTTCGAGCCACGTGTTGCAGTGGACTTCGTAGTTGAGACTGGTAAAGCCGTGATCCGAGGCGACGACGAGTGTGGTATCCTCGCTCAGTCGCTCGCGGAGCTGGCCGATGTAGTCGTCGAGTTGTTCGTAAAACTCGAGGAACGCCTCCTTGTTCTCGCCGTCAGTCTCGTAGTCCTTAAACAGGAAGTGGTTGACCCGGTCGGTGGTCATAAACACCCCAAAGAACAGATCCCAGTCGTCGGCAGTTAGATAGTGTTCGAACGCCTCGAAGCGTTTTCGCATCGTTTTGTGGGCGTGATCCATGAACTCGGATTTATCATCTTTGTGTCCGAGTTTGGCGTTGACGTCGATCAGATAGCCGTTGGATTCGAGCGTCTCACGCAGTTCGTCGGGCTGGCTTGCCTTGTCGACGCTGGGTGACAGAAAGCCTGAGACCATGCGCTGGACGTTTCGTTGTGGCGGGAACGTCACGGGAACGTTGAGGACGGTTGCGAGCCGTTCGGCCTCGGTCACCCGGTCCCACAAGCGGGTTGCTTGGACGTCTTGTCCCATCGGCACATAGGTGTCATAGGAGCCGACTTCGCGGTCCTGAAAGCCGTATACACCGGTTTCACCGGGGTTGACGCCGGTCGTCAGCGCGGGCCAACACGCGCTCGATTCGGGCGGGACGATGCTGTCGATTGCGCCAGCCGAGCCCTCGTCGGCGAGCGCAGCGAAGTTGGGAAGCCGATCTTTGTGGTTCGAAAGAAGGCTAAAGGGAACCCCATCAATACCGATAAAGGCGACACGCGGGGCGTCATCGCCGCGTAGCCGATCAAACAGACCCATACCATTCGATACTGCCGATTCCCTTAAGAAGTTTCAGTTTCAGGGTGATTCACGACAGTTTCTGTGACAACCACTGCGGTCGACCGAACACGCGGTCGACGGACAAAAATACAGCCGAGCCCTACAAACATGTGTGAAGGAGTATCAGCGCAAACAGCTCCTCGAACGCGTTGGTCGGGATGGCTCGACTGTGGGTGCACAGATTCCGGATGCCATCGAGATCCAAGGCGAAAAGCTGGATCTCCGAACGTTCGTCTTCGAGATCAACCGCCGCGAGACCGTCCCACCGGGCGAACGCGAGCGCGTCGAGACCGCAAAGCGAAACCTCAGGCGCGAGCGTGTCGAGCGCCTCGACCGGATCGAGAACGGCGAGGTGAGCTACGAAGAGGGCGAAACGCTCGCCGAATCGATTATCGGGATCGACCGCGCGCTCAACGCCCTCGACCAGCTTGAGCCGGTCGACCTCGAAGCCGAATCCCAACGGCAGGCCGCAGCCGACACGAAACGCTGGACACGGTTTTTAAAAAAGGCACTCGGCCACAGCGACTCGAACAGCCGTCGACGGTAGTCTCGTCGACTGACCGATTAAGTAGCCCGCGTCCGAACACCCGACAAATGAGCTACAACGACGAGATCGCCCGCCTGCTCGTGGAGTTCGCCGACCGTCTTGAGGCGACGGGCGTTGAGTACAAGCCCAACGCCTACCGCCGGGCGGCCGAAAACATCGCCGAGTATCCCGAGCCAATCGACCAACTCGCGGCCACTGGCCAAGACGAAGTCGAAAACATCGACCGTGTCGGTGACGCCATCGCCTCGAAAGTCGTCGAATACTTCGAGACAGGCCAGATAACCGAACTCGTCGACCTTCGTGAGGAACTCCCAGTCGATATGGCCGGACTCACCAGCGTCGAGGGCGTCGGCCCGAAAACTGTCGGTAGCCTCTACGAGGAACTCGGGATCACTGATCTCGACGAACTCGAAGCCGCCGCCGAAGCCGGCGAGATCCAGCAGATCAAGGGTTTTGGAGCCAAGACCGAACAGAACATTCTCGAAAATATTCCCTTCGCTCGCCAGAGTCAACAGCGCGAGCGACTCGGCGAGGCTCGACCGATTGCGGATTCGGTGCTTGGGTATCTCGAAGCCAACGACGCCGTCGACCGCCTCGAAGTCGCCGGCTCAATCCGCCGCTGGAAAGACACCATCGGCGACGTCGACGTGCTCGTCGCCAGCGACGACAGCCAAGCCGTCGTCGACGCGTTTACCGACTGGGAGCAAGCCGACGATGTCATCGAGGCCGGCACGCACAAATCTAGCCTTCGGGCCGACGATGTGCGAGTTGATCTCCGAGTGGTCGTTCCCGATGAGTTCGGCGCGGCGCTGCAGTACTTTACGGGAAGCAAAGACCACAACGTCCGGCTGCGGAATGTCGCCATTGCCCAAGAGAAGAAAGTCAACGAGTACGGGATCTTCGACGTCTCGGAGTTGGATAATCCTGAAAGCTCGAGTGCCGAAGACGCCCGCCGGGAGGGGGTTCGGCTCGGCGGCGAGACCGAGGCCGAGATGTACGAAGCCCTAGGACTCGCGTGGATCCCGCCGGAACTCCGCGAAAACAACGGCGAGATCGATGCCGCAGCCGCAGGCGAGCTGCCGAATTTGGTCGACCAATCGGCAATCGGTGGCGATCTCCACACTCACACCGAGTGGTCCGACGGTCGGTATTCGATCCGCGAGATGGCCGAAGCCGCTGCCGACTTCGGCTACGAGTTCCATGCGGTCACCGACCACGCCGCGGGCGCAGGCATTATCGAATCGATTGGCCTCAGCGACGCCGACCTCCACGAACAACGCGAGGAAATTGCGGCCATTCAGGACGAACTCGACATCGAACTCCTGTCGGGTGTCGAGACGAACATCGAGGCCGACGGCTCGCTCAGTACGTCGACCGAGTTGCTCGCAGAACTCGATGTGGTGGTTGCCTCACCTCACAGTGCGCTGGATCAGGACGCCGAAACGGCGACCGAACGACTCTGTGAGGCGATTCGCGAACCCACTGTCGACATCATCGGCCATCCCACTGGACGGATGATCAACAGCCGTGAGGGGCTTGCGGTCGATTTCACCGCGCTGGCGGAGTGTGCGGCCGCCCACGACACCGCCCTTGAGGTCAACGCCAACCCCCTCCGATTGGATCTCCACGGCGAGGCCGTTCGGACGGTTGTCGAGGCCGGTGGGACGGTTGCGATCAACACTGACGCCCACGGACCCGGCGCCTTCGAGAACGTGCGCTATGGCGTCAAAACCGCCAGACGTGGCTGGGCAGAACCCGAGCACGTCATCAATACGTGGTCGACAGAAGCCTTGCGGGCGTTTCTCGACTGAACACTATCGGGACTGCCACTCCTCGCAGGCGTCCATATCGTCCATCAGCTCGTCGTGCAGCCCACAGTAGGGTCGAATTCCGCTGTCGGTCCGGACGTATTTAAATTCGACACAGCTGCCACAGTACCGATCAACCGAGGGGTCCGCACGAGTCGAGCGGTCACTCGAGGGGCTGGTCGGACCGATGCGGTCGACACCGGTCGATGGGGTGTCGACACTCGTTGCAGGACCGCCCGAGTTGAGCGAGGAGATCTCGTTGGTGGTCGCCCCGCCGTCGCTTGTCGTCGAAGCCACCGCAGTCTGCTGGCTGGCGTGGTTCGTCTGGGTTTCGACCTCACCGTCGGGCGTCGAGCCCAGAAAGCCGATCCCGCCGAGTCCGCCGAGTTCTGAGCGCTCGACTTCGACGACTTTCGTCTCGCCCTGCCGAGTGACCTCCATAGTGACGGTGCCACCGGGATTGTTCCGGATTTTGAAGTTCGCAATACCCACAAACAGACACCAGACGGTTGTCAGCGTCCCGAGCGCGTAGACGCCCGCAGTCAGGAGTGTGAGATCGGCACCGGGGTTCGAACAGGTCGTCCCGATCCACTGACAGGGGTAGGCATGCGAGAAAATAGCGACACCGAACAGCGCGAGCGAGGCCCCGATCAGTGCTGCCGACCGGGTGCGTCGATCCGCCGGCAGGACCGTAAAGACACCAAGAATGACTGCCGGCAGGCCGATGCCACCCAGAATGCCGCCGAGCCATCGCGTCTGGCCGAGGGAGTAGCCGCGCGAGGTCAACAATCCAGAGCCCGCGACAACGATAGCCGCAAGCAACAGCATCGCACCGATGAAAAAGAGACTCACCCCCAAATAGAGCCGATGGTTTCCCTGTTGTGAGGCCACGCTCCCCTCGTAGGCCTCCGAGAGATCTGTCATACCACCGGCTATGTATTCAGTATACAAAACACTATGTCAGACAGTCATCGAAGTGGACGTATCTCTAGCTAACAGACAACCATCCGGTCGACACCGAGCGTCGGTATCGAAACCATTAGGCACTCGCCGTCGAACACTAAGGTATGTCAGACGACGAGGAGTCCACACCGACCGTCCAACTCGGGGATGGACGGGCCGTCGACGGCGTGCCCGTCGCCCGTATCGCCTCGCGGCTCACTTGGCCACAGAAACAAAGCGATATTCTCGAAAAATTCGGCGAGACTGAGGTTCGCACCCCAGATGGTCCCGAACCGCTCGCCGACGTACTTGAGTCGGTAGAGACTACCTACTTTGACCGTCGACAAACCTTTGTTAACGCTGTCTTTGACGTGATCGGTCGCGAGCCGGTAGCCACCAACTAACCCGTAACCCGGCTGCTTTTGCAGTGCCATCGCGTAGAGAGGGTATGTCACTCCCGTTCGATCCCGAGACTGTCGACGCTGAGGATTTCGGTGAGAAACAGACGACCCTTGCAATGGACCACGCCGAGGCCATCGAACACGTCCGCACAGTCTGTACGGACGCTGGATTTGGGTTCCCGGCAGAGTTTTCGCCCTCTGAGATGCTCAACAAAAAGGTCGACGCCGAGCGTGATCCCTACTACGTGCTGGGCGCATGCAACCCGAAAATGGCCGACCGCGCGCTGGATGCAACAGAAAAGAAAATCGGTGCGCTGTTTCCCTGTAATATGATTATCTGGCAGGAAGAACCCGGCGTTCAGCACATCTATCACGTCTCGATTATGAAAATTGCACGACTGCTAGGGATGTCGACCGATGACGAGGAACTCGATTCGATTATCGAGGAAACTGGCGAAATGGTCGAAGACGTCTTCGATAAACTCGATACCGCCTAGATTTGTCGGGCGTGTCGTTTTTGACTGGTCAGCTATCGAGCCGCAGTGGCTGTCGTTCACCGTAGGTGAGTGTTCTCCAGAGCCACTCAATCGGACCGAACCGATAGCGGTTCACCCAAGCCACCGACAGCGGAATCTGGACCGCCCAGATCAGCACCACAACTGCGAGAAGTTCTATCCGTTCGAGCGTGCCAAAGAGCCCGAGGCCGTGGCCATAGAACAGTGTCGTCGCCACAACCGTCTGTAACAGATAGTTCGAAAAGGCTGTTTTCCCGACTGCTGAGAGGCCAGTGGCAATGTACCCGTCGGCTGCAGCACGGCACAACAACATAATCCCCGCGACGTATGCCAGTGCCAACAGCGGTGCGCCCCAGTAGTTGAACTGCCGGGCCAACAAGAGTAGCTGGGTAGTCTCCCAGCCAACCACCTCACGGTACCAGACGCCCGACAGAACAAGCGTGAGGCCAATAGCTCCGGCACCAACGAAGAGACGCCGGTAGAATGCGGTGCTTCGCTGGTTCGAGAGGACGCCCCACTTGTACAGTGCCATCCCGATAAGCATCAAGCCGGCCGAAAACCAGAACGTTTCCAACAGGAACCCGACTGTCTGCAATCCGATGACAATCGGCAGCCGGTACTCGATTTGTTCGAGCCAGCTTCCCTGGTAGGCTGCGATCTCCGCGTCGAGCCCGCCCTGCTCGACGCCGAAACCAGCGAGAACATTGGTTTCGATCTCGGCTTGTGTGGCGGCATCTGCCAGCAGATAGCCGACACCACCGAGTAGGTACAACAACGAGGGAATGCTGAACATGACGAGCCCAACGATGAAGAGCCTCCGCGGCCGCCAACTGTACAGAAAGACAACGACGAACCCACAGAGAGCGTACGCAACGAGAATGTCACCGTGCCACAGCAGATAGGCATGTGCCATCCCGATAACAAGCAGCCAGAATCCACGCCGAAAGTGGAGTCGACGCGCTGGCTGGCCGTTTTGCTGCTTTGATTCCATGAACAGAACCACGCCAGCACCAAACAGCAGCGTAAATAGCGTGATAAACTTCTGTTCGAAAAACACGTGGCTTACGAACCAGGCCGCATAGTTTAGGCCCGAAAAATCACCGTACAGCGTTGGATTCGTCAAGACAACAGACGGAAGTGCGAACACCCAGATGTTGATAACGAGAATACCCAACAGTGCGAACCCACGGAGCACGTCAAGACTCAGAATTCGGTCTTTCGGCGCGGTCGGTCCACGGCCACGATTTGTCTCAGAACTGGCAGCCGTAGAGTGGGCACGGTCTTCCTGTGAGGGGGCTGGCGCCGACATGTAAGTTATCTGTTCATCTGTTATCGAACAACCCGATATATATTTGGTCAGTTCAGCAGTATTTTCCTGCGCGCAGAGGCGGACTCATTGCATTATTCACAGGAAGGCGTCGAGTCCTGACTGTCGACCCGCCACCAGCGTTGAGTTGCGCCGGAGATCAGCTATTGAGACCGGCAGCAGGTCGACGATATCGCTCACAGCGTCGTCGAACGTTTCGCTTTCTCCCTTCTCGCCATCGAAGGCATGACGGATCG
>PWFE01000089.1 GCA_003554115.1 Haloferacaceae archaeon
ATAGGCCGCTTATAAGTAGTCGCCCACTACTCGTTCGAATTCAGTAGACGCTCACATCGTCGAACCGACCCTCATAGACCAGATTTCGGGGATGGGTCGGCTCATCGCCCGACAACAACAGTCGGTCGACTTTCTCCCATGTGTTTTCATACCCTAGGTGTGCGAACTCTGCGAGTCCACGGAGTCGGTGTTCGATGCCAGCACGATGCTGGACCCGGCGGTCGACGCCCGTTTTAAGCGCTTCAACGAGCGCAGTTTCGCTGTCGATTGTCGTCTCGAAACGCGTCCAGGCCTCGCCAATCGTCGAGGGAAGGTGTGCATACGAAGAGCCAAATCCCGGCAGTGCCAACTCGCGGGCGATTCGCTGGCCGCGGCGGTTCTGGTAGGCCAGCAGTTTGGCGTTGTACGTCTCGATTGCATCGATGCGGGCGGCGTGGGCCCGGATTTCAGGCCACGTCAGGCTCACGTTCATAAAGCTGGGGTGCGGAACGACCACGGCTGCACCCTGTCTGTCGCAGTCGGCCATCGCCGCCTCGAAGGTAATAAAGTCTGCAACCGGCTCAGAGAGCCCAATCGCCAGCAGGTGTCGACGGTTCTTCCAGTCGCCCGTAAAGATCTCGCGGGCAGCCACGACGAGTAGTTTGTCGTCGGTGTATTGGGCTGCCTTGCGTTGAATCTCCGGTAGTCGGGTAAAATGCGGCGCGTACACCAGCACGTCGATCCCCCGGCGTTTGGCACGCGCGACGACCGCATCCGTGAGGATTTTCGTGTGCATATCGACGCGGGTGGTGGCCGAATCAGTCACAACAACCTCTTTGAAATCGGTCCATTAGTGTATGCCGTTTTGGCTTGGCGTCTGACGCACAACAATCGTTATACCGACTGGGGGGTAACTCATCTCACATGGCTGGATGGCGATGTGGAATCGACGACTGCGAACAGCCCTTTGAGACGGTCGAGTCGCTTATTATTCACCAGACAACCGAGCACGACAAACACGAGTGTCAAGTCTGTGGAACGATCATTCCAGATGGCTACTTTGCGATTCGACACATGTTCGACGAACACACTCGGGCACAGTACGTTCGTGCCTATGACGCTGATTCGGCAGCCGTGCGTCGACGCGAAAAAATCCAACGCGAAATCGAAACGACAGCCGACCTCAGTGCGGTTGTCGACGAACTCGATACTGCCTCGCAAATAGAGTAGTTGGCTGCTGGCCGTCTGTCAGCTACCGCTCCTCGCTGTCCAGCACGCGGATCTGGTCGCCCCGAACCGTCACTGGAATCGGCACCGTCGCCTCGTAGAGTTCGACTGTCACTTGGTCTTTGCCTTCGTCAATCCGCTGGACGCGTGCTTTTTCGCCTTGGAACGGCCCAGCGATGAGTTCGACAATGTCGGCTTCGGCGATTCCTTCGACATCCGGTGTTGGCGACAGGAAGTGTTCGACCTCTGCGAGGCCGGACTCACCGGGGACAATCGTTCGAGCGTGTGGAATCTCATCAAGTAGCCGTTCGAGCACGGCTGTCCCGTCGGCTTCGACCATCACGTAGCTCGTCAACGAGTCCGGCGACAGCACCGCATGCACCTCGTCTTCTTCTTTGGTGGCGATCATATCGGCGACGGTACGTTCCTGTCGAGCCGTGGTTTTGACGGCGTAGATTCCCATCAGACACCACCGGGAAGGAAGCTCATAATTGCAAAGATGACAAAGCCGAGGAATCCAATGAGGATGATCCCGGCACCGGCGATTTTTGAGACCATCGAAAACTCGTTCCACGAGGGCGTACTCGCCAGTTTCAGTACGCGAATGTAGCTGTTGAGGTCGTACGGGACTTTCATAGTAGCCGGCTGTTTGGCCGCGGGCTTTTTCTATCTATTGGTACGGTCCCGACAGATTGCAAGCCGGTCGCTACGTCGTCACAAAACAGTATGAACGCTACTCGACGTAGTCGATGTCGTCGGTTTCGTCGACGGCTGAGCTCGCTGGCTGTGGCTCTTGGCTACGCGCGGCAACCGTCTCGCTTTTGCCGTAGATCTGCGGAGAGTCGACCCCCGTGACGACGATCATCGTCCGCATGCTGCCATCAAGCTCTTCGTCGATGGAGGTCCCCCAAATAATGCGGGCGTCGGGGTCGATCCGGTCGTAGATCTCTTCGACAACCCCCTCTGCTTCTTCGATCGACATATCGTTGCCACCAGTGACGTTGACCAGCGCGGAGTTGGCTCCCGAGATGTCGACATCAAGCAGGGGAGATCGAAGCGCACTTTTGACTGAATCTTGGGCCTTCGACTCTGAGTCGGACTCGCCGAGACCGATCATGGCGACACCACCTTTTTCCATCACCGTGCGTACGTCAGCGAAATCAAGGTTGACAAGTCCCGGTTTAGTAATGAGCTCGGTAATTCCCTTAACCGAGCGCATCAGTACCTCGTCGGCGACCTGGAATGCCTGTTTGACAGGCATCTTGCCGACCGCATCAAGTAGGCGGTCGTTGGGGACGACGATTACGGTGTCACTAACGTCTCGGAGGCGTTCGAGACCGGCTTCAGCGTTGGTTCGGCGAACCTCACCCTCGGCGGTAAACGGTGTTGTAACAATCGAGATCGTGAGCGCGCCCGAATCGCGGGCGGCTTTGGCAACCACTGGAGCCGAGCCCGTCCCCGTTCCACCACCCAGTCCGGCGGTAACGAACACCATATCAGAGCCCTCGATGGCGTCGTAGATCTCCTCTTGGCTTTCGAGTGCGGCCTCCTCGCCGACCTGTGGCAGCGAGCCCGCACCGCGGCCCTGGGTTTTCTGTTGGCCGATCAGGATTTTGGTGTCGGCTTCAATGTTCACGAGATGTTGTACATCCGTATTTGCAGCGACCAACTTAGCTCCGTGAATTCCCTCTTGGTGCATTCGGTTGACGGTGTTGCCGCCACCGCCACCACAGCCGACGACCGTGATGTCAGTTTGGAGGTCCTGTA
>PWFE01000019.1 GCA_003554115.1 Haloferacaceae archaeon
TACATCGCGGGGTGGCCACGTGCGCGACGGTCGACGAGTTCGAGGAGATTGCCGCTCCGAATCGCCTGCTTGATTCGGTCGAGTTCCTCGAAGGTGACGTGGAGATTGTGTTCGGCCAGCAGGCGTTCACGGGTTTCGTCGTCTTCTCCGCGGAGTTCTTCGGGGGTATGGTCGGCACAGACCGGACAGGAACACGGGAAATAATCGAGCTCATCGAGCTGTTCGGTACCTGAAACCGTGAGATACCGACCCGCGCGTGCGTACAGTGCATACGCGGCTGAATCGAACAGATCACAGCCGAGCGCGACTGCGAGTGCGAGCATCATCGGATGGCCGGCTCCAAACAGGTGGACCGGACAGTCGGCGTCCAGACCTCGTTTGGCCGCTGCCACCGCCTCAACCACCTCGGCGTAGCGGTAGTTGTTCATCAGCGGTACCACCGCCCCGATCGGGAACAGATCGAGTTCCGTGCCGGCGGCATGCCGACCCGCCCGCTCGCGGAGATCTGGATACGTCGAGCCCTGGACGGGTGCGTTGAGCAGCATCTTGCCAACGTCAATCGCCGCAGCGTCGGCCAGTGCCTGCTCGGTGATCACCAGATCGTCTTCGGCCTGCTGGCGGCTCACGTTCGGTGGAGTCGGGATGTCGACCGGGGTGCCGATATCAGAGCCGATCTGGTACTGGAACTCGATGATCTCCTCGGTGGTTACGTCGATCTCGCCGTACTCCGAGAGCTGAAACGAGCCCGAATCGGTCATGATCGCCCCACCGAAATCTAAGAGTTCGTGAAGCCCTTCCGCAAGGGCTTGTTTGCGGAGTCGTTCAGTTTGGCGGATGATGTAGGAGTTGGTGATGAGGATGTCGACGCCGAACTCGGATTCGAGCCGTGCGGGCTCGATCGTTAGCATATTTGGATTGATAACGGGCATCAATGCCGGAGTTTCGACTGTTTGGCCGGCTCGTGGGACCTCGAGTCGACCGATTCGCCCGGCACCGTCGGCGTCCCGAATTTCGAACTGATCGCGCATACCGAGAGGAATCGGGCGCGGTCGGTAAGGATTGCGTTCGGCTGGTTCCGTTTCGGTCTATCGACGGGTAAGTTCGTAGTGGGTAACAGTGAGTGCCGCTCGGCCGTCGTCTAACTCGTCGTCAACCACGCTGGCGAGATACTCGTCGTAGTCGGTGACGTCGACGCCGATCGATTCGTTGTCGTCAAGTTCCTGCTCGGCAGTCGGCTCACAGTCGTGAGCAACAAAGTGGTGATGCACTGAGTTGGAGATCCCATTTGAGGGTTCGACCGTCAGCAGATGTTCGAGACTGCCAGCCTCGTAGCCGGTTTCTTCGCGGAGTTCTCGGCGGGCGGCAACGAATATGTCCTCGTCGCCTTCGACAGAGCCGGCCGGTAGCCCCCGATTTACTTTATCGACGGCCTGTCGCCACTCTTCGATGACGACAACCTCGCCATCCGGCGTTAGGGGCAGAATAACAACTGCGGGCGATTCGTCGACGTAGTGGTAGTCGGTGACTGTGCCGTCGGGGAGTTCGACCGCATCACGGCGGATATCGAACGCCGGCGAGCGATACTCGATTTCTGTGGCCTTCGTCTGCCATCGCAACTCGTCGACTGTCATAGCTGACTGTCTGGTGTCGACGGCTAAATATCACCGCCCCCTGAGTCAGTCGGCCGAGTCGACAGCGAAATAGCGGTCGAGATGTTGCCGGCATCCTGGATTGAACGTCGCCTCGCAGGTGGGACACTCGTGATCGCAGTTGAGGTACACGGTAACTGAGAGTTCAGTTCCGCAGACGCCGCACAAGACGGCCGGTTCGTCGAACCGCTCGCGGGGCCAGCGTTCGGCCTCGTGGTCGACACATTGGTCGTGGCACTGAAAACACGGATAATACTCATCACAACAGGCGAATTTAACTGCAATAACGTCGCTCGCGGAGTGGTAGTGTGCACATCGTGTTTCGCCGTCGACACCGCAGCCGACGACCACTCTCTTTTGGGGCGATACTTGGTGTCGGCCACAGTCGTTGGTCATCGTTCGGTTTCTGGCTCGGCTTCCTCGTCGGCTGGCTCGGTCGGTAGGTCGGTCTCAGGCGGGGCAACCGCGATTGTGTCGGCAGTCTCAATCCGGGTGAGACCCACGAGTTCACACAGATTCTCGACGGCCATCTCGGGTATCTCGATCAGATAGCAGTCGAACTGGAGATCACGCTCGATGGTGCCCGAAAGTGCACTGACGGTTGTCGAAAGTTCCTCGGAATCTATATCGTCGAGTTCGACAACGAGACGGATGGATTCGTCGGCAGTCGGCTTGTCTCGAATTCGACGAACTGGATGTGAAAGATACGTCGACATACTGGCTCAACGCAATCGTGAACAAAAATCTGTCCGGTCGAGTAGTGACTGTTAGGAGCCTGCAGGTCGATAGCTGAGCTATGACTGTCATTGCAATGCTCAGCGTCGCCCCCGTCATCGAAGACAGCATGGCCAGCGAGGTCGCCAAAGCCGTCGACGCCCTTGATGGCCACGACGTACACTACGAGACCAACCCTATGGGAACGGTGATCGAAGCTGAGGATATCGACACGCTGCTTGCGGCGGTCGCCGATGCGCACAAAGCCGTCGACGCGGATCGAGTGAGCACCGTGTTAAAAGTCGACGACAAACGAACGACCGACCAGGCTGCTGCCGACAAGGTTGCGGCTGTCGAAAACGAACTTGGCCGCACAGCAAAAAGCGAGTAGCTACTCGGCGAACTACGAATCACTTTAACAGACGACGGCCAACCAGCCCATATGGAGAGCATCAATCGTTCGGCCGTCGAACTCGTCGACGAAGCACTCGATTTCGCCGCCGAACTCGACATCGTTGCCACGGAACTTGCGTGTGGAGCGACGGTGTTGGATTTCGGCGTCGAAGCAGACGGCGGCA
>PWFE01000118.1 GCA_003554115.1 Haloferacaceae archaeon
CCGCACCGCCACAGGCAACACAGCCGTCCGCAACCACCGTCACACAGTCCGCACAGACGTTAAAATCGTCGACGGTGAGTTCGCGCAGGGGTTCGAGTTGTTTGTCCAAAGTGTACTCATCGATGACCGCCTGACAGTTGTGACACGATTGCATATCGGTACGCGTGGTAGTGTGTGTCACGCACGCAAATAGTTGCCGGCTGGGGTGATATTCATGTGTCGGTGTGCTGGCAGCTAGTCGTCCGCGGCGAGTCGACCCTCGCGAATCTTCGTTGCCACGTCAGCAGCTTCGAGCGTTTCGAGCGTCCCGCGGACCACGACGGGTGGTTCGATATCTGCACGCTCGCCGAGTGCGATTTTCGGATACGCCGAGTTGTGAAAGCCCTCGATGAGAAGATAGTCGTAGCCGTCCTTGACCAGCGAGTCGACGGTCTCTTGGAGTAGTGCAGTCTCGGAGTCAGCAGCCTGCTTGCCGCCGGGTGTGATCTGAAACGATAGCGTCGGCGTGAGCCCCACAACGGTGTCGGCTCCCGCGGTGCGGTGGCGGTGGGTATCCTTGCCGGGGGTGTCGATCTCGATGTCGTGGTGGATTGATTTGATCGTCGCAACGCGACCGTGCCCGTCGAGTTCGTCGACGAGCAACTCCATGAACGTCGTTTTCCCGCTGTCGCTGGGGCCGACAAGACAGACTGGCTGGACCATACACCCTCTACTGTCGGTTCGGCAAAAAGCTAGAAGAAATCAGACAGCCCAGCCTGATCGTCGTCGTTCTCGTTGTTTTCGTCGGGCGCCGTGTGGGTTGGCTCCTCGCTGGCCCCTGTGGCATCGTCTTCGTCGACGGCGGTGTCGTCCCCGGACACACTGGCTGAGTCGGTCGATTCGGCTTCGCCGTCGGTATTCGAGGGGCTGCCAGCGAACGCACCGCCGGCGTTGGCTTCGATGGCGTCTTCGCGCAACTGCTGGGCGTCCTCGACAATCGATTGGACCTTGTTCGTCGACTCACCGCTGCCCGTGATAAACGAGACGTGCGATTCGTCGAACTCGTAGGCCGCAGCCATTTTCACCGTCAACTCTCGGGGTTTGCAGTGGTGGGTCATCGCCGACAGAAACGGCAGCACCGAGCGGCGAGCAATGCCGATGCTCATCCCACCGCGTTCGGCGATCTGTTGGCAAACCTCGTCGGCGGTCTTGTTCGAACTCGGCCAGAACTGCGGTCGACCATAGCGCGTCCAGCCGCCCTTGGTTCCATCACGGGCGGCAGCAACCCCGGCGGCGGTGTTATCCGCCGCATACCGCCAGTAGCTGTAGTTCTGGGTTGCTCGCACCCGTCCTAACCAGACGTCAGCGTTGGCCAGAAAGTCGTAGGCGCGGGCTACCTCTGGGCCGTCGTAGACATCCAGTAGGTTGTCTTCAATCCATTTGGTGAGATCATCAGGTGTCTCGTCGACCTGGTAGGAGGCTTCTAACGCTGCTTGCGCATTGTTCTCTTTTAATACGGCATCCAGAAACGGGAAAATTCCCATCGATTTGTCGCGCTCGCCAGTGACGACATCCGCTTTCGTGATCGCACTGCGACCTTCTGCAGCCGCTTGGAGGTCTTTAACGGCCCCACGGAGATCACCGCTGTTGATTTCTGCGATAACATCAAGAGCTTCCTGTTCGTACTCAATCGCTTCGTGTCGACAGATATCTCGAAGCGCGGGCACAATCGAACGTGCACCCACATCGCGGAACTCGATATCCTGACAGGCGTTGCGGAGTCCGCGAGACATCTCGTAGAACTCATTGGCGATGAGCACGATTGGCTGGCCGGAATTTTTGACGAGATTCGTGATGGCGGCCTTGCCGCCGCGGTCGTAGTTGCCGTGGATGTTGTCGGCCTCATCCAAGATGACGAGCTGTCGACTGGCCGTGTTTGCGCCGGCCGCGCCCCCGCCTGAGGCGCTGCCCGAAAGGGTGGCGTTCATCGCCGCTCGGCCGGCAAACCGCTCGATTACGTCGGCGGTCCGCTGGTCGGAGGCGTTGAGTTCGACCGTCTCCCAGCCCATATCGTTGGCTAGTGCGTGGGCCGCCGACGTTTTACCGACGCCAGGCGAGCCGTACAGAATCACTGCCTCGCGGTGGTCGTCCCACGAGGTTGCCCACTTTCGGAACTGATCGCGGGCTTTGTTGTTGCCCCGAAGCTCCGAAAGACTGCGTGGCCGGTAGTGTTCGGTCCAGTCGACCATTGTCTGAGTTCAGTCTGTCGAACGCTTAGTGGTTGCGGACCTGTCGACCGTGCCGCCAGCTTACCGTCCGCGAGTAAACCCAATCCGTAAGTGACACACATCGGTGAACGATACGGGCGCTAGAAGCCCTCCATACGTTATTTTCTTCACACAAACGTCAGAATTGTTTTACTGCGTCGGCACGGCGTAGCTGTATGTCCCTTCGTTCTCCGTCGACTGCGAGCGTGCTCGCACAGATCGACAGCCTTGGGCCGCCCGGAACGCCGGTGACAACCGACGAGGTCGCCGCGGGCTTCGATTGTTCCGTCGAGCGGCTTGAGGCGGTCTTCGAGAGCCTCGTTAGGCACCGACTACTACGGCGAAAACCGGTTGGCGACGGCTGTTGCATCTGGTGGCGACCAGCATCACATCCGTTTGAGAACCCTGCTATCGTTTCCGAGACGGGGGTCGACGAACACCACACTCACAGACGGGTATCAGGTGCTCAGAGACTGTCGGCCGACAGTCGGGATCCGGCGCAACTCTACGGTCTCGTGTTCGATCAGGCGGTGCAGTTTACCGGAATTTTGGAGCCGGACGGAACGCTAATCGATGCCAACGATTCAGCACTCCGGTTCGGCGGTCTCGCCCGCCAGGAGGTGATCGGCCGACCTGTCTGGGAGACTGACTGGTGGACGCTCAC
>PWFE01000002.1 GCA_003554115.1 Haloferacaceae archaeon
AAGACGTGTTCGTCACGGAAGACGGTCTCGTCCCACGACAGCATCTCCTCGGGATCGTCCGACATCTGCCTGAGTGAACCCAGCCCGTCTACTTAATGATTCCCCGGACTGTCGGCGTCGTAGGCTACAGGTCGACTTCGCTGACCGTCTCATAGACTGGTCCCTCGTCGGTGAGTGTGCTTTCGGTCAGTCGAATGCACTCGACCTGAAACGATCCGACCGTCCCGTCGGTTTCGCGGACGGCATGCTGGACGAGCGATTTCCCACGGGCGTCGTCCATCCGTCCGAGGGTTACGTGCGGCGTAAACTCGTGGCTTTTCGCATCGAATCCCAGCGCGGTGAGTTCAGTTTCGATTGCGTCGTGGAGATGCGTTAACGCCGCCGCGCCGCCGTCCTCGCCAAGGCCAGCCCAAACAACGCTGATGTAGTCGAGTGCGGGAAACACGCCGAGGCCTTCGATGATACACTCGAAGGGCTCAACGGCGCTGTCGTCGACTGCTCGCTGGATCGTCTGTTCGATCTCGTCGACGCGGCCGGGGTCGGTCTCGCCGAGGAATTTCAGCGTGACATGCGCCTGTGATGGGTCGGTGAGCCGAACGCCTGCGGCGTCGCCGAACTCGGCTTGGAGATCGGCGAGTGGCTCGGTGAGTTCGGGTGGGAGGTCGACGCTGACAAACAGTCGCATAGACCTACTACCGGCTGGCGTTTATAAGACGTGTCGGCGTCGGTCGAATGGTGTGGTTTATTTGAGTCGACACCCTCGTTTCGACTGGGCGCCGTTGGTCCAGTGGTAGGACAGAGCCTTCCCAAGGCTCTAGCCCGGGTTCAATTCCCGGACGGCGCATTTCTGAGCGAAGCGAAGAAATCGCCGGAGGGAAATTGAACCCTACCAGTCGCAGCGTCCGAACGCAGTAAGGACGACCGTCTGGTTCCGGTTCAATTCCCGGAGGGCGCATTTTCTGTCGTGAGCGAAGCGAACGACGAAAATCGTTACGGGAATTGAAGCAGCGAGCAGCCTCGCTGCGAGTGAGGTTCAATTCCCGGACGGCGCACGTCTTTGTGATGTCTGTCACTGGAGACATAGAACTCTCAGTCAATGTTCGTATTCGACCACTGCAGTCGACTGCCGTCCTGCATACAAGCACGGTAGCCTGAGTCACCGACCAATCGTTCCCTGACGGGTGATTGACGCATCAGGATCGAGAACAAAGACGACGAGAATCGACTCGTCGCGGGCAGTGACGGTGGCCTCCCCCTCACCAGTGACCACCGCGCTTTCGGTGTAGCCAAGAGATTCTCCAGCGAGGTCGACCTCTCCCTCGAAGACGTACAGATAGGTGTCCCAACTCGCTTTTGAGGGGACCACGACCGTCTCACCGGCGGCCAGCCGACAGTCATAAAGGTCGACTTCGTTGCGGACGTACAGTGGTGCGTCAGTGTTTTCAGGACCGAACAGGTGTCGCCACTCGTTGGGCGTCGAGTCAGGGATTGGCTCGTGTTGGATCGTGGGTTCCAAACCGAGGCTGTGTGGGCGGACGAAGATCTGGAGCATTCGGAGCGGTGGATCGTCCGGGAGGGTTTCCTCGCTGTGCCAAAAGCCGCTGCCCGCGCCCATGATCATCAGATGCTCCGGGTCTGTGACGAGCGTGTTGTCTTGGCGGTCCTCGTGGCGCATTACACCCGCGGGGACCCACGAGATGATTTCCTCGTTTCGGTGTTGGTGCATCCGAATGAGTGTGCCGGGATCGAGGAAGGATTCGACGACCGTCGACAGCGGGCCATAGCCGTGGTCGTCGTGGCTTGGCACCGCGCGTCCAGGGAAGTTGAAATGCATCCGAAATTTGCCCTGGTTTTGCGAGTAGGAGGTTCGCCGAGCGGTGTGGATCGTCGGCTGGTGTGTCGACCCGGTGTTGTGGTCGTCCATAAGACGCAGTAAGAACTCGGCTGATAAGTTGGTTCCGTGCGCTCGGCCCGTTAGGACGGCTGTGTGAATCAGATCTGGTAATTTGCGCCGTGCTTTGATACGGGTGTTTCGGGTATGATAATACGCGCAATGACAACACAATTTGCAACGGGCTTCGGAAGCGGTGAGGGCGCGGCGTCGACGGCCGCAGAGTCGGCACTTGCAGATCTTGATGGCGAGGCCGATTTCGTCGTCGTCTTCTGTTCGTCGAGCTACGACTACGATAAGGTCGTCGAGACGGTTCGGGCGCAGACGGGCGAGGCATCGCTCATCGGTGCGTCGACGGCCGGCGAGTTCACCGACGAACAGGCCGGCGAGGGCGGTATCGTGGTCACAGCTATCGCCAGCGACGAGATGACATTTTATACCGGAATCGGCCACGGACTCAGCGACGACCTCCACGGGGCCGTCGAAGAGGCTGCGGCTCAAATTCCCGACGAACAGGCAGACCATCCACATCGTGTGGGGATCAATCTCCACGACGGGCTGACCGGTCGCGGCGAGGAGATCGCCATGCTGGCCTACCAGCAGTTCCCGATTCCGTTCAGTGGTGGGTCGGCGGGCGACGATATCGCACTCGAAGAGACGTTCGTCTTCCACAACGACCAAATCGCCACCGACAGCATCGTCCTAGCGGTGATTGGCTCCGAAAAGCCGTTCGCACTCGGTGTCGAACACGGCCATGAGCCGGTTTCGGAGCCACTGACAGTCACCGATGCCGACGGAAGCCTGGTCCACGAACTCGATGGTCGACCGGCCTTCGAGGCGTTTGCCGACGCGATTTCGGATGTCGCCCGCGAGCGATATGGCATCAACCCGCACGACGTTGAAGCCGAAAGCGAGGAGTTCGTTGAACTGCTGACGACGTTCCAACTCGGGATCAAATCCGGCGGCGAC
>PWFE01000155.1 GCA_003554115.1 Haloferacaceae archaeon
CTTAGAGTCCGCCAGTAACCGCAAACAACAGCAGATTGTGCGCGCCGGGGCCGAGACCAACCGCCGCAATGAACCCCAACAGGAGATAGCCCTCGGCGGGAGTTTCCTCGATAAAGTCGGCAAACAGCACGATAACGCCGCCGACTAACCCGACTTTCACGAGCAAAAACAGCCAGCCGGTTCCGAGCAGTTCGGCCGTGGGCAACTCGGCGGCGAACTCCATAATCCATCGCGACAACGGCGTCCGCTCGCCAAAGCCAAGAATGTCGATACCGACCGTCGTCGAGACGGCATCGAGGATGTGACCAAACAGCGCCAACAGTCCCACAGAGCCGGTTGTCGACGCCTCGACGGGTCGGAGTCGACGCAGCCCACCCCACGCGATGGCAGTCACCGGGAGCGTTGCAATCGCCCCTACCGCTGGCCAAAACAGGGTGAGTGTCCCACGATTTGTGCCGACTGCCAGCGCGCCCGCGACAACTGGCAGCAACGCTAGTCCCCCTGTCAGAGTGAGAATCATCGGTACCTGTTCGGCTGGTCGAGTCGACAACGCGGCCAGCCAGATTCCGCCAGCGACGATCCCGACCGTCAGGTAGACGGCAGCCGTCCCCGCAAACGGCTCGACGACGGCCGGGAGGCCGTCAATAACGTACAACACGTGCAGACAGGAGCCAACGACCATCCACGGGGCAAGACCGAGAACGTGGTTTGCCGTAACTGACGGCTGTCGACGGTACAATCCGTAGCCGACAGCCACCGCTCCAGCGAGCAGCCCGACCAGATACGGCCACGGCGGCAGCGAGAACCCATCGGGAAGCAAGACCATAGCTACAGTCTGTCGTGTTCGACTCAAAACAGTACCGAACCAGCCTGCGTGAGTGCTTGCGTCTCGCTTGACCCACCGAGAGACCTTTTAAATCGGCCAGTCGACGACCCCGTATGAACCGAAACGATCTCGCCGCTCGGATCGACCACACCGTGTTGGGGCCGACGACGACGCTCACCGATGTCGACCGTCTCGTCAGTGAAGCCGTCGACCACGGGATGAACGTTTGTATCCCGCCCTGTTATGTCGAGGCTACCGCCAATCAGGCACCGTCTACCCTGACGATTGCAACCGTTATCGGCTTTCCGCACGGCCAGGACACGCCAGAAGTCAAACGCAAGGCTGCCGTCGACGCCTGGCAGGCCGGGGCCGACGAACTCGACGTGGTGTGCAACGTGGGTCGACTTCTCGCGGGCGAGGTCGATGCCGTCACTGACGAGTTGGCCGAGATTGTTGCGGCCGTTCCGATACCTGTGAAGGTCATCATCGAGACCGCGCTGTTGGACGACGAGCAGAAACACGCCGCCTGCAAGGCTGCCGTCGAGGCGGATGCTGCGATGGTCAAAACGTCGACCGGGTTTGCCGACGGCGGGGCGACGATTGCGGATGTCGAGCTAATGAGTGCGTATCTGCCGGTGAAAGCCAGTGGTGGCATCGGCGACTACGAGACCGCGATAGAGATGATAGAAGCAGGTGCCGAACGAATCGGTGCCTCAAGCGGGCTCAACATTCTTTCCGGCGCAGAGTGATTTCGTCATCGGTGGGGTCTCTCGACGGCAACTGTCTTTTGAGTCGGCTGTGAGTGCCCTGTATGGACATCCAGCTTGACGAGATCGACCGGCGGGTGGTGTACGAACTGATGGCCGACGCGCGGGGGACATCCGCCCCGGAGATTGCCGAGGCCGTCGACGTTTCGCCGGCGACAGTCAGAAACCGAATCGACCGCTTGGAAAACGCAGGTATTATCGCAGGCTACCACGCGCGGGTCGACTTCGAGGCCGCCGACGGGCGACTGACCAATCTGTATCTGTGTAATGCGCCGGTCGCAGAACGCGAGTCGTACGCCAGCAAGGTGCGGGCGATTCCCGGCGTAATCAACGTCCGAGAGCTGATGACTGGGCGGCGAAACCTCCACGTGCTGGCGGTCGGCGAGGCGATTGACGACCTGCGGCGGATCGCTCGGACGATTTCAAGCCTTGGTATCGAGATCGAAGACGAGGATCTGGTTCAGACCGATTCGTATCATCCCTACTCGCCGTACGGCCCTCGGCCGACTGAGGCTCGTAAAACGCTCGATGATTTCACGAGTCTTGCCGGCGGCTCGGAGGTCGTCGAGGTGACTGTTGGAGGTGGTGCCCCAATCGTGGGCCGACAGCTTGCAGTGGCCAGCCAGCGCGGCCTTCTCGACGGCGACACCCTTGTGGTCGCCATCGAGCGCGACCAACAGGTGTTAACACCGCACGGTGAGACGCAGATCGCGGCTGGAGATCTAGTCACGCTGTTTTCGCGCAACGGTATCGCCGACGAGACGCTGTCAGCGTTTCGGAGCCGAGAGGCGATCGAATCGGGCGATCCACCCGAGTCGACCGACGAGTCGGCCTGAGTGGCTTACTCGATTTTCGGCAGCGCGATAACTGGCCGGTCGGCTCTCGTGACGAGTTTCAGCGAGAGATCGCCAGACAGGAAGTGGGCGAGTCGGTTGCCGCCGCGAGATCGGTAGACGATGGCACTGGCGTCGACCTCCTCGGCAGTCTGGAAAATTCCGTTGAGAATACTCGTATCGTAGGCGGTGGCCGTCTCGACATCCGGAAACTGTTCTTGGACCGCAGCGAACGAGTCCCGTGCGATTCCCTCGCTCTGCTCGAGTGGGGTTTTGTCCGGCGAACCGCCGCCCT
Organism: Haloferacaceae archaeon; assembly: GCA_003554115.1. Next base: position 2,722 of record PWFE01000155.1, read on the forward strand.
TTTCGACGACGTGAAGGGCGATCACCGTCTCCGGACTGTAGGCTGCCAGCTGTGTGGCTGTTTTCCGGGCGTCTGGTTCGTTCGCGACGGGAACGAGCACTCGCGA
>PWFE01000023.1 GCA_003554115.1 Haloferacaceae archaeon
AGCAGTCGACGTGGCACGCGAGCCAGTGCGAACTCGTTTTCTTTGGCAGTGTGCCAGCGGTCCTCGAAGACCGCATAGAACTCGTATTCGAGCCCTAAAATCGACTGGTGGTTGTCGAACGTCCCTGCGTTGAGTTCGCTCAACACGAAGTCAGCATCGGCTGCCGCCTCGGTGTGATATGTCTCGGTATCGACTGCGAGCACGTCTCTGACCGACGCCGCCAACTCCGATTCTGTCATCAGTTGACCCTACTCTCTGTTCGAGGCCCTTGAACCCACCTCTGTCGACCTGGGGGTGAACGTCCTCGTCGGATACGAACTCCGTGAGAAGCGACCGGAGGCTCTGCGGCGATTGACCCGGAACCCGTCGACCTTAGGCCACGAGGCTGAAACAGGCAAGCAATGGAGTTTGCGACGTTTGCCGAGTACGCACAGCAAATCGAGGCCGAAGCCGGCGATCTTGAAACCATCCAACAGGTCGCCGCCCTGTTCGAAACCGCTGATGAGGCGTTGTCGACGGTTGTCCGCTTCGTTCAGGGACGTGTGTTTCCAGCCTGGTCGTCCCGAACGCTCGACATCGGCCCCTCGCTGTGTTATACCGCCATCGCTCGCGCCGCAGGGCCGAACGTCTCGGTCGACGATATCGAATCCCAGTTGGCTGCCGACGGCGAAATCGGTGCCGTCGCCGAATCCTTCGAGTTCGGCACCCAACAGGGGCTGGCGGCGTTCACCGCCGACCCACAAACCGGGCTGACAACCAGCGATGTCGACCGCGAACTCCGTGCGATTGCGGCAGCCGACGGCTCGGGAAGCCAAGACAAAAAGGTCGACCGGCTGTTCGGGCTGTTTCGGCAGTGCTCTCCGCTCGAAGCGCGGTATCTTGCCCGGCTCGTGTTGGGTGAGATGCGGATCGGCGTCGGCGAAGGAACTGTCCGTGATGCGATCGTCGAGGCGTTCGACCAGCCAGCCGAAACCGTCGGACGCGCTCTGCAAGTGACGAACGATTACGGCGAGGTGGCGGTTGTTGCCTGCAATGAGAGCGCCGGGCGATCCGAGGATACTGGGGGACTCGACGCGCTTGAACTCGAAGTCGGTCGACCAGTTCAGTCGATGCTTGCCCAGGCGGGGACAGCTGCCGAGGCGCTCGATAGCTGGGGGCGCGCGGCGGCCGAACCCAAGTTCGACGGCGCGCGGGTCCAGATACACGTCGCCGAGCCGGCCGGTGAGGAGATTTCGATTTACTCTCGAAATATGGACGAGGTGACCGATGGACTTCCCGAAATCGTCGACTTCGTCGCCGCGCGCACAACCGAACGCTGTATTATCGACGGCGAGGTCCTCGCGGTCGACGAGGCGGGCGACCCACTTGCCTTCCAGCACGTACTCCGTCGGTTCCGCCGCAAACACGATATCGAACAGCTTCGTGAGGAGGTCGAACTCCGATTGCATGCGTTTGACTGTCTGCTGGCCGGCGACAAGCGACTACTCGACGTGCCGTTCGACGAGCGCCACAACCACCTGCAGCGTGTGCTCGACGACCACGATGCAGTTGCCGAGCTACTGGTGACCAACGATCCCGACGAGATTGCCGACTTCGAGACGGCGTCGCTTGCGGCTGGCCACGAGGGAATCATGCTCAAAAACCCCGAGTCGACCTACACGCCGGGCGAGCGCGGCAAACACTGGCTCAAGCGCAAACCCGACGTTGAGACGGTTGATCTGGTCGTCACCGGCGCCGAGTGGGGCGAGGGTCGACGGGCCAGCTTTTTGGGGACGTTTCTGCTCTCGGTTCGAGACTCCGAGGCCGACAGCTATCGAACCATTGGCAAGGTCGCAACCGGAATCACCGACGAACAGTTGGTCGCACTGACCGACCTGCTTGAGCCACAGATCGCAGCCGAATCCGGCCAAACGGTCGACATCCAGCCATCGGTTGTCTTCGAGGTGGGCTACGAGGAGATCCAGCCGTCGCCGACTTACTCGTCGGGTTACGCGCTTCGGTTTCCGCGATTCATTGCGGTTCGGTCGGAAAAATCACCGGCCGACGCCGAGACGCTTGAGCGGATCGAGCGACTTGTCGACGCCCAGTAACTACGTTGGCCGCCGCCCTTCGGGTTCGATCTGTTCACCGGTGGGCGATGCCCGCTGGACACCGGTTATCTCGATGCGGAGGCCTCCAGTCTCGCTTTCGTCGGCCGAAAGCCTCCAACCGTGAGCGTCGGCGATCTGGTCGACGATATACAACCCGAGACCGGTGCCGTTGTGTTTCGACGAAAATCCTTGCTCGAAGATGCGCTCGCGCTGGCTCTCTGGGATGCCAACGCCGTCGTCGGCAACGAACAGGCCATCGTCGAGGTCGCCGACCGTAACTGTCAGCCCATCGCCGCCGTGTTCGATTGCATTGCGAAAGAGGTTCTCCAGTAGCTGTGTAAGCCGGCTCTGGTCGGCAACGATTTCTTTGTCAGTCTCGACTTCCAACGTGGCGTCTTCGACCACCAGACTCTGCCAGCAGTCGACGACGAGTCGACCGACATCGACGGCTTCGGTGTCGTCGATCCCCGCACCGGAGCGAGCCAACAAAAGGAGATCGTCGATCAGTTGGGTCATTCTCGTGACCGCTCGCATCGCTCGCTCGAAATGGACAGACTCGCCCGTCTCTTCGGCTAACTCAAGGGAGCCAGCCAACACGTTGAGCGGGTTTCGCAGATCGTGGCTCACGATGCTGGCGAACTCGTCGAGCCGCTCGTTATCTTTTGCTAACGCCCGCTCGGAGTCCCGAATCGCTGTGATATCGGCTACCGCACAGATCACGCGGTCGACCGAGCCATCGTCTGCGGCCAGCGGCGAAGCGTTGACCGAAAGCCACCGTTGTGTGCCATCCGCGAGCCGAATGCCGTGCTCGTAGCCGAACACTGGCTTGCCCGTCCGTTTGACGACTGAAAACGGGAGCTCATCGCTCGGAATCGGGGTGCCCTCGGCGTCGTGAATCTCCCACTTGGCGTCGTCGTAGCGTCGACCAACGAGAGTGGACTCTGATAGTCCGAGAACGACTTCGCCGTGGCTGTTGGTGCGGACGATCTCGCCGTCGCTGTCAAGTAGGACGATCCCGGCTGGGCTGGTTTCGAACAGCCGGTCGAGCAGTGCTCGTTCGTCGTTCAACTCCTGTTCGCGCTGTTTGCGCGCCGTGATGTCGACGTAGTGTTCGATGCGGCCACCAGCGTACGGGCCGGTCGTGATCGGGTAGCTCCAGTGTTCGAGCCACCGATCTTTGCGCCCGTCTCCGGGCGTGACGTGACACTCGAACCGTTCGACGTACGTGTTGTTATCGTAGGTGGCAATCACGCGGTCGGCAAACCGATCCGGATCGGCGAAGATGTGTTTAATTCGCCCCTCGATCAGCCCGCGTTTGTCTTGGCCGATGATATCGCTGTCGACGCCGAAGTACTCAGCAATGCTATCGTTAATCCAGACAACCGAGAAATCGGCGTCCAAAACGAACGTGCCGACATACGAGACGCCCAACACGTCCTCGATAAGCGACTGGTAGTCGGCCTCGGTTGCCACTCGTGTTTCGCTACCGGCTGGCGGGTGGCTATCGCGCGCGCTTGACCGCTTGCGGGAGGTGTCGACCGCACGCTGGATACGATTGATGAGCAAACGGCGGTCGACATCGTCGAGTGGAGCCAACACACAATCAGTGACGCCTGCACTGAGCGCCGCTTCGACTGTCCGTTCGGCTGGACTGTTCAGTACGAGAAACACCGGCAGCATCGGATCGTGGGCTTGAATCTGGCGTACTCCGTCGAGACCGGCTTCGTCTTCGGGCGTCGGCTCGTAGATCACACAGTCGACCGGTTGTGACTCAAGGATCTCGGTGGCTTCGCTGGTGGTTCCGGCTGGTAGCACTGCTATACTATCGTCTAAATGTCGTATATGGTCCACTGAAAGGGTAGAGGAGGGCGTCAGTGGCCCAATACACAGTATCTGAGTCGCTCTACCCATGGGTTGTGGAGGGATGCAAAGAGTATATGTATTCTGATTAATCACATACTGATTACGTTCCTTCCCTGCTGGGCAGCCACGCGGTGGCACAACACCGAAGCCGCTTGCCGCACGAGAGATGGTATGAGCTGGCAGATCATGCCATCCTATGAGTCATACAGCGAGGCGCGCGAGGCGTTTCGCTGGCAGCTCCCAGCGAAGTTCAATCCCGGCGTCGACTTCGTTCGACCTCACGATCCTGACCGAGTCGCGCTGCGCTACGAACAACCCGACCGCAGTGTGTCAACGCACACCTACGGCGACCTCGACAAGCAGTCGGACCGGCTCGCCGCCGGCCTTCGTGCGCTTGGAATCGAGGCCAGCGACCGAGTTGCGGTCGTCGTCCCTCAGAAGCCAGCCAACCCGATCGCGCATCTCGCTGCATGGAAACTCGGGGCGATTACGGTGCCGCTGACTGTCCTCTTTGGGCCTGAAGCACTCGAATACCGCCTTCAGGACAGTGAGGCTCGCGCGACCATCGTCGACCCGGCGGTCCGTGAGACGGTCGACTCCGTTTGCGAAAACTGCTCGGCGCTCGAATACGTCCTCAACCTTGAGGCCACCACGAACGACGCTCACAGCGTCCAGTCGCTGATAAACGCCCACGAGCCCGGCATCGAGCCTTTCGAGTCGACGCCCGATACGCCGAGTGCGATTATGTACACCAGCGGCTCGACAGGCCCACCGAAGGGGGTGCTCCACAGCCACGCGCTGTGGGTGGGTCGAGCTGCGGCCGCCTACAACTACTTCGATCACGGCCTCGGCCCCGAGTCGACGCTGTGGACGCCCGCCGACTGGGCGTGGGGAGCGGCGCTTGGCGGGACGCTGTTTGCCGGTCTCCACTACGGCACAACGGTTCTCGCGTGGCCACGCGAAAGGTTCGATCCAGAAGCTGTTTTCGCCCTTCTTGCTCGCCACAACGTCTCCCATTCGTTTCTACCGCCCACTGCGCTCCGGATGTTAATGTGCGTCGACGAGCCCGCCGAGCGGTTCGATCTCAGCCTCCAGACGCTGGCGGCCGCCGGTGAACCGCTCACCCCCGAGATTTTGCAGTGGGCAACTGAAACGTTCGACGACGTACCGGTCAATGAGTTTTATGGACAAACGGAGTTGAATCTCGTCGTCGGCAACTGCTCGCGGTGGTTTACGGCCAAACCCGAAAGCATGGGCAAACCGCTACCGGGCTACGAGGTTCGAATCGTCGACCCCGAAAAGCCCGACCCCTCAGATCCACTCCCACGTGGCGAGGCCGGCGAGATTGCGGTCAGACCGGGCGACCGTCGCGTGTTTTTCACTGAATACTGGAAGCGTCCCGACAAAACCGCACAAACGGAGCTCAACGGGTGGTTTCTGACGGGCGATATTGCTCGGCGTGACAACGAGGGGTATCTATGGTTCGTCTCGCGAGCCGACGATGTGATTCTCACCAGCGGCTACCGCGTTGGGCCGATGGAGATCGAACGCGTTCTTTTGGCGCATCCGGCCGTCGAGCAGGCCGGCGTCATCGGCGTCCCCGACGACCTCCGCGGCGAGGCGATCAAAGCGTTCGTCCAGCCGGCTGCTGGCGTCGACGGATCGGCCGAACTCGAACGAGAACTCACAGCAACGGTCCGCAAGCAGCTGGCCGACTATGAGTATCCTCGACAGATCGAATTCGTCGACAACCTGCCGACGACCACGACCGGCAAAATCCAGCGGCGAGCACTGCAGGAGCAACCCGATACATAAGTAGTCGGCGACTACTCCGGATACAGTTCGAGCGTTCGGTCAATCTCGTCGATCCGTCGACACTCGTCGTCAGTCAGTGTCACCGCTCGTGCCTGCAGATTCGCTTCGAGATGTTGCCGGGTGCTGGCTTTCGGAATCGTCACCACGGTCGGCTTCGAGAGCAACCACGCGAGTGTGACCGCTTCGGGTGTCGTCTCGTGGGCGGCTGCGATGTCGACAATCGTCTCACTCTCTTGTACCGTCCCGCCCGCAAGTGGCGAGTACGCGACGAGAGGATACTCAGACGTTTGGGCGTGTTCTAGTAGATCCGCCGACCACCAGAACGGATGAAACTCGACTTGGTGGGCGGCAATGGGTGCCGAAAGTTCTCTCTGTGCGACCTCAAGTTGGTCGACAGTGAAGTTGCTCAGTCCAACGCCGCCGATTGTCCCCGATTTGTAGAGTCGGTCGAACGCTGCCAGTGTCTCTTGTGGATCGTAGGTATCGATCGGACGATGGATATAGAGGAGATCAACTCGATCAACGCCGAGTTGGTCCATACTTGTCTCTGTCGTTGAGACGATATCGTCGGTACTGAGGCTATCTGCCCAGACTTTTGTTGCAACAGTGAGCACCTCACGGTCGACACCACTCGCAGCGATCGCGTTGCCGACGACTCCCTCATTGTCATAGATTTGGGCCGTATCGAGATGTCGGTAGCCGAGATCAATCGCTGTCGTGATCGTCTCGTGGTTCTCGATGGCCATCGTCCCGAGTCCGACCGGTGGCAGGTCCATACACGCACTCAGCGACTGGTCGACAAGAACACCACCGATTCCCCTTCCCGCTCAACACAGCTTATACGCCGACAACCCACGCTTTGTACGTCGACTCGTAGCCATACACCGACTGAAACGCTTCGTCGATAAACATTGCCAGTCGATTGGCATCCGACCGCGCGGTGATCTGGGCGTGGGTTCCGTCGGCCTCCTCGGGGCTCACTAAATTCTCGACCCGGAAATCGGGGTACGAACCGAGGAGTTCTTTGAGTCGGTCGAGTTCTGCGTCCGTGCAGTCCATCGACACCGTGGTCTCGGAAAACTGAATCCACGGGACGAGTTCGTCTTCGGCCTCGGGTGGGAGGTCCTCCGGCTCGACGGTTAGAAACTCACTACCGCGCTGGCGATGAGCACCGATCGCGTCGGCAAACAGCTGTCGACGGTCGGCAGGCGTTTCGGCGTCGAATCTGGTCATGGCCGCAGTAGGCCCCGTTTACTTATAAGAGCCGGTGCTCTCTGCCCGCTCTCTCAACCAGACAGCAACGTCGACAGCCGAGCATTTTCTTTGATTTTGATCCCACCCTCGCTAACGGTGAGCGGAACCGGTCCCACCGATTGGCCGTCCGTAAGGTGGACGGTTGGGTGGAACGCTCCGCGTGTCCGGACCTCGCGTCGGGTCTGCAGGACGAACCGTACGTCTTCGGGAGCCACCAGCGTCTCGTTGTACTCGACGAGATAGACGCCCTCGGTGAGGTTCCACCAGCCGTAGTCGTCATCCGGGTCGCGTTTTTCAGTATCGACTGGTTCGGTCTCGGCGTCGCCGAGTTCACCACCGCCGAAATCAACGCGCCCCGACCCGCTGAGTCGGCTGATCGAGTCGACAGTCAGATCGAGGCCGGGCGAGTCGGTTTGCGTCGGTTCATAAACGAGATTATCGACGAACGCAGTGAGGTCCATACCGGGTAGTTTGTGACCGACTACTAAAATCCGGTGTCGACTTCGGTGGCTCGCAGCAGTATCTTCAAGCATTTAACCTCGGCCACAGACTGACAGTGTATGAGCAATCGAATTCTACTGCTCGGTGCGCCCGGCGCGGGAAAAGGAACCCAAAGCAAGCGGTTGGCCGACGCCTACGGTCTCGAACACATCACAACGGGTGATGCCCTGCGGGCGAACAAGGATATGGAAACCGAGTACGGCACGCCACGCGAGTATATGGATGCTGGCGAACTCGTTCCCGATGGGCTGGTCAACGAGATCGTCGACGCCGCACTCGCCGATGCTGATGGGTTCGTTCTCGACGGCTATCCGCGGAACCTCTCGCAGGCCGAATATCTCTCCGAGCAGACTGATCTCAGCGCCGCGATTTTCCTCGATGTCGGCGAAGACGAACTCGTCCGACGACTCACCGGTCGACGAATGGACCCAGAGACGGGTGACATCTACCACATCGAGTTCAACATGCCTGATGACGAGGAGATTGCCGACCGACTCGTCCAGCGCGACGACGACACCGAGGAGGTCGTCACCGACCGGCTTGATGTCTACTACGACAACACCGAACCAGTAATCGAACACTATCGCGAGACGGGCGATCTCGTCGAAGTCGACGGCGAAGCCCACCCAGACGAAGTCTTCGAGCGGATCAGCGAGGTCATCGGCGAAGACCCAAGCGACGACTGAGCGACCACCATACACGGCACTGGCGACCGAGAGTACAACCTTCTTAACGGCTGGTTGCCTACCGCCTTCTAATGAGCAGGATCGAACGCAAAGTCCGGTCGATGGTCAGGTCGGACGCCGAGATGAAATCGGCGATTCAGACTGTCCTCGACAGTGCGAACGACAACGAGGTCAAATGGACCGATGTCCGGGAGTCGATCACCAGCGGTCAGTGGGGTCGACTGATCGAGAAGGGTGTGCTTGTCGACGGCGAATCCGGATTCCGAATCGAGGACCCCGAAGGTGTCCGCGAAGGACTCACCGAAGAGAGCCCGCCAGAAGAAATCGAGAGTTCCTCGTGGACGAAATGGGACAAGGGAGCAGGTGTCGCAACGCTGCTGATGTTTGCAGGCTACGCTTGGGCTCCGGCCCGTGATCTGATCGGCGGCGCAGTCGACCTCGTGTTAGGGCCAGTGACGGCTGTCCTCCCGTTCTATGCCGTTATTATGGTTGTTGCGGTCGCCACGGGTCTGTACTCGACGCTGTTGCGCGTTGCCCTGATGGATATGGACAAAATGGGCCAGTACAAAGCACAGATGGAGGCGCTCAAAGAGCGCCGCGAGGAGGCCAAAGCCTCCGACGATGATGACGCGCTGGAAGCGGTCCAAGAAGAACAGATGGAGATGATGGGCGACCAGCTCGGCATGTTCAAAGAGCAGTTCCGCCCGATGGTCTGGATTATGTTCCTCACCATCCCGGCGTTCCTCTGGATGTTCTGGGCGGTCGGCTACCGCGGTGCGGAAGCCCAGTACAACCTTGGGGCGTTCGTCATCCCGTTTGCCGGCGATGTGACGTGGACGACCGGGATTCTCGGACCAATCGAGGTCTGGATTGTCTGGTACTTCCTGTGTTCGATGGCCTTCACCCAGATTATCCAGAAAGGCCTCAACATCAGCATGACGCCGTCGTCAAGCTAACCGCGTCGGATTCTCGTTTCGTTTTCTACCAGCGTACTATCGGCAACTTCACACCCACTCAATATCATGCGTGTCGATCAATGCCTATTATGACGAATATATTAGATAATACATCTAGTATGCAAGACTTAGAGAATGGATCAGCAGTCACCACGTTCTCTAAACGGGCTTCACTACCGGTCTTCTCGTCGCTATTCCAAAGACGCCACGTGTCGGAAAACGCTAAGTCCGCTGGTTGCCAGTATATAGCGTGAGTAACACGAACCGTGAAGAAATCGAAAATACCGTCGAACAGCTGATTGACGAAGTCGGCGGGTGGCCGGGAGTGACTGTCGGCGAACACCGCTTCGGAGGAACAGAGTGGCGCGTTGGGCCACGCGAAATCGGGCACGTTCACTCGTGGGGGATGCTTGACATCGCGTACCTGCGTGCACTCCGCGACGTGTTAATTGAGGAAGGACATACGGGTGTTCATCATCTCCTCAACCAGTCTGGATGGACAACCTCCTATATTCAGCATCCTGACGACTACGACCACGCCAGATGGCTAGTGCGACTCTCGTATCTGTACCACGTCAACGTTCTCAAAAAGACTCCCGCGGGGGCCGAAGAGTACGCCGACGTGAACGTAGAGCGCGAACTTGACGCGCTTGATCCCAGCGACTCGGTACGGGCAGCGTTCAATCGTGGTCGTTCTGGACAAGTTGACACGCCTGACGAATAGTCCCGAAAATACGGTTTTCCTGACTTCAATCGGTGTTTCTTCGAATAGCGTCAGTGCTGTATATGCGGTCGCAGTCTTGCACAGCCTGTTCTACTGTCCAACAGATGCCATCAAACCGTCTGCAAGATACACGTGTTCTATTCAGCAGTCCATTCCTACCATATCTCAAAAAGGTTGTAGACGCACGTGCAAGACTCAGAGATTGTATTTTGCACGCAGCGGTCAGATCTATCCAGAAGTTGGTGAGATCAATGTTACACTTATAGCATGGATGCCACAACCCAAAATCAATTTTTCGAAGGATTAGTACTGAACCACCCGATCTGCAAATTTGCGTATTGAACGTTGTTGTTCTCTATTCTGAGCTGCAAAAGAGCCAGCTATCACAAAACACTTGCCAGCCTTCTTGAAATGGTAGCACAGTGAAAAGACGGAGTTTGCTCACGGGAATGACTGTAATCGCCACCGGGATTACAGTCTGTCTGGATAATACTGACAACGAGAATGGCGACGGTGAGAGCAACGACGGTAGTATGAACACTAATACCGAGGGACAAAATACAATCAGCTATGAACAGTGCGGGAAACGAATTATTCCTATCGGTGAACTGCCATCTCCTGCAAAAAATGAAGCAATGGTCGCTCTTGAGGAAGGAAAATATGAGAGCGATGATTCTGTAGTCATTCCCAATGTGATGGACATCGAAGAATCATATGTTAAATCACCTGAAGATAGTCTCACCTATTATAAAGTACAGGTTGAGACGGATGGAAATGTGACTCGCCTCTGCCTTGAGAAAGAGAGTCCGCCGGTAAGCACGCCCCCATCAATGTCTAATTCACTGGAAGATGATGTAATGATCGACGTTTACATAGAAAATGAAACAACAGATGAAGTTCTCGTTTCTGAAACGATAGAACTCAAAGCGGGCAAAGAAATAGAGTTTAACGGCGATGTAGATTACCGGTACGGAAGATACAACGCGGAATTCATCATCAAAAAGAATGGCGACAAAATTTCTGAAACAAAAAGTTGGACATATAACGAATATACAACATTTCCCGCCGAGTTTAGTATCCTAACCATCTCTGACGAAGTTGTGGTGGGACGGGAAGTAGGACCCGAAGCCCATCCACTACCCTGTGAGTGGAATGATGATGGTGAACTAGTAGAAGGACGTACGGTATCCTAACCATTCTTAGAGCCTTCAGCTAGCGCTTACTATTACACCGAGAACGAGCCGAAGCTGAATTACCGCCCTGTGGTTTCGGCCAACCGATCAATATATTTGCGCGTTAGATCCTGCACACGGTCGTTGGTAGATTCTGAAAAATAAATGGATGAGAACCAGTCTATGACACGCTGTTTCTTCTGCGAAAACCGCTGTCGACGACAGATTACAGTTCGAGCCCGCGAATCGAGACGCCCTCGCCGTCTTCGACCTGACCGATTATGCGGCCCTCGGTCGACTCCGCCAACGATTCGGCAGCAGACTCATCGCCCACGGCAGCCACAAAGCCAGTCCCCATGTTGAACGTGGTGTGCATTTCGGCATCCGAGACGTTGCCTTCCGTCTGGACGAACTCGAAGACCGGCTGGGCGTCGAACGGATCTTCAACGATGTACCGATTCTCACCGAGACGTTCGAGATTCGTCCAGCCGCCGCCGGTGATGTGGGCCGCACCGCGAACACCAGCCTCGCGCAGTGGATCGAGCAGGTGGGTGTAGATGCGGGTTGGCTCTAAGAGTGCCTCGCCGACCGTCTCGTAGCCCTCATGTGGGAACGGATCGGTGTATTCGTGGTTTTTCCTCGCGGCGGTTCGCGCGAGCGTCAGGCCGTTCGAGTGAATCCCTGAGGACTCCCAACCAACCAGCGTATCGCCCGGCTTGGCTTCGCCCTCGAAGAGGGCGTCTTTGGCCGCCAGCCCGGCACAGGCTCCTGCGAGGTCGAGGCCTTTGATGACGTCGGGCATCACGGCAGTTTCGCCGCCGATGAGCTCGATATCCGATTGGTTGGCACCTGTAGCCAGTCCCTCGCCGACCTGCTCGGCAAACCCTTCGTCGGGTTCTTCGACTGCCAGATAGTCGACGAAGGCGACGGGTCGGACTCCCGCGGCGACGAGGTCGTTGACGTTCATCGCAATGCAGTCGATGCCGATTGTCGAGTAATCGCCGAGGGCTTCGGCGACCAGCAGTTTGGTGCCGACGCCGTCGGTAGCGAGTGCGAGATAGCGGTCGCCGATGTCGAGCAATCCCGCATAGTCGCCGTCGCTTTCGCCAACTGCGCCGATCAGGGCAGCCGTCGCGGCCTCGCTGGCTTCGATGTCGACGCCCGAATCGGCGTAGGTGAGTTCGTCGGAGTCTTCGGTAGTCATGTCTCAACGGGGACGCGAAGAGCACAAAAACACGGTGATTCGGTTGTCGCTGCTCAGAGTTGGAAGCTCAACCCCAATGTGAGCACCGCACCAATTGTCAGCATGACACTACCGAAAAAGGTCGTAAACCAGACCAGTTTGCTCCACGAGATCACCGTTTTCCCGTCGAGCGGGCCGTACGGAATCAGATTAAATGCGGCCAAAAACAGGTTGATGATGATCCCGAACCGACCCAGCGAGGCCAGTAGGCCAACTCCGCTAATCGCACCCAGCAGAAACCCCGGCAGGAAGACGCCGGCCAAAAGCAGGTTGACGACGGGGCCGGCGATGGCGATATGACCGTGTTCTTCGGGTGTGAGATACCCACGGTGGTGGACTGCACCGGGTGCGGCGAAAATAAA
>PWFE01000079.1 GCA_003554115.1 Haloferacaceae archaeon
CAATGGATCAGTTGCAATGAACACGAAACTACTCACCGTTCTGGTGGGACTGGTGGTTCTTGTTGGCGGCCTTTCGGCCGTCGGCGCGGCCACCCCTGCAGATGCATCGAACAGCGATGCCGAACCAACGGTCGGCCCAGCCGATGGGCTTCCCGAGCCAGTGCCGGATTTCGTCGGTGAGATCCTCGGTGCGATCAGTAACGCCCTGTCGGCTGTCATGGGCGGGGTTGCTGAGCTTGCGGGCCAAGGAGTGGACAGCTTTACCAACAACGCAGTATACAATAACTAATAATGAACATGAACTCCGGGCAGCTTGATAGACGCGCGTATCTCAAAACAACTGGGCTTGCGACAGCCGGAATGGTCGGTCTTGCCGGCTGTACGAGTGACGGCGATCTCAACGGCGCTGACGACGAAGAGGCCGACACAGGTGAGACCGACGACAACGGCGACGGTGATGCGTTCGGGACGCTGTCGACGAGTATCACCGACCAACCCAATGACATCGGCGACTTCGATGAGCTGCTGGTAACCATCGACGGTATCTGGGTACTGCCTGCAGCAGGCGACGAAGAAGAGCAAAACAGTGACGATGACGAGGAAGCCGACGACACTGAAAACGGTGACAACGGTGAGAACGAAAACGGAGCGGAAGCAGACGACTCGGACACCGAAGACAACGGCGACGACGAAGATGAAGCGGAAGATGAAGACGAGGACGAGGACGCCGAAGATGCTCAAGAGGAAGCCGACCGCGAGGGTCGACGCTACATCGAGTTCGACGATTCACAGATAGCCGATCTGGTTGAGCTTCAGGGAGACAACACCCAGCTAATCGACGAAACCGAACTCGAAGTCGGCGACTACCGGTACCTCCAACTCGATGTGAGCGACACCGAGGGCACGTTGACCGATGGCGAGACCGCCGAGGTCGAAACACCGGGCAACGCACCGCTGTTGTTCCGAGAGGAGTTCGAGATTCGCGCCGACGAGACAACTCGATTTATCGCGGATTTCGCCCCGATGCGTCGGGGTCAAGGCAGCTACATCATCCGGCCTGTCGCAACCGGCACGAAAGTACTCTACGGCGACGAGGAGTACACGGTCGACGATGACGATGCCGACGGAGAAAACGGAAACGGCGACGACGATGATGGGACGAACGGCGATGATTCGACCGATGGCGAACAGAACGAAAGTACCCAGAACGGCCAGCCGGACGACTCATAAGCAGTCGACTACCGGTGTCGTAGGCAGCCCGTACTGACCGCCAAGACAATCACCGTCTTTTTACACGCAGAGACTAACATCCCGGTGCTTTATGAGCAATCAGCCGACGTTCAACCGTCGACGCGTCCTCGAACTCTCCGGTGTCGGAACAGCACTTGCTGTCGCTGGCTGTACGGGTCAACTCGACGACGACGGAGTAGAGGGCGACCGTGGTGAGCTCGAAGACAACGAGCGACGCGTCACCATGGTAATCGAACCAGACGAGGCGGCGTTCCAAGAACGCCAAATGGAGATCCAACAGGAGGTCGAAGCCGGCGAGCTAGACGAACAAGAAGCCCAAGCCGAACTACAGCAGCTACAGGGAGAGCTGCTCGAAGACGCCTTCGAGAACATCCAATCGGAGTTTGCGGAGTTCGATCTCACCATCGAGGACACGCTACAAGACCAGATTCTGCTTGTCGCCGGGCCAGCAACCGATCTGATCGATGCCGTCGACGTTGAGGGGATCGGCGGACTACTCGGCAGTGATGCCTTCGAGCAGGCACAACAGCAGCAAGAACAACAACAAGAACAGGTTCCCGAGGAAGAACCCGAAGACGGTGACGAGCCAACCCAAGAGGAACTTGAAGAAGAGATCCAAGAGGAACTCGAAGACGCTGAAGACGACGAAGACGAGTAACACCGCCGTCGACACCAGTCTTTTTTGCATCTCGCTGCCCGACTAGTGACAATGAGTAACCCCACCGCCCGCAACCGACTGGATGAGGAGGCCAGTCCGTATCTCCAACAACACGCTGAGAACCCGGTCAACTGGCAACCGTGGGACGAGAAAGCCCTCGAAGCCGCTCGCGAGCAGAACAAACCGATCTTTCTGTCGATTGGCTACTCGGCGTGCCACTGGTGTCACGTAATGGAAGAAGAGAGCTTCGACGACGAGCAGATCGCCCAACAGCTCAACGAGGAGTTCGTCCCGATCAAAGTCGACCGCGAGGAGCGACCCGACCTCGACAGTATTTATATGACCGTCTGTCAGCTGGTGACCGGCCGCGGCGGCTGGCCGCTGTCGGCGTGGCTCACCCCCGAGGGCAAACCGTTCTATGTTGGCACCTACTTCCCACCGAAGCCGCGCGGCCAGATGCCCGGTTTTGGCGATCTGCTCGATCAGATCAGCGACTCGTGGAGCGACCCCGAACAGCGCGACGAGATGAAAAACCGGGCCGACCAGTGGACCAACGGCGCGCGCGACCAACTGGAGTCGACGCCCGATACCGGCAGCCAACCGGACAGTGCGACCCTCGACGACGCCGTCCGGGCAGCCCTCCGTTCTGCGGACCGCGAACACGGCGGGTTCGGTTCAGATGGTCCCAAATTCCCCCAGCCGGGCCGGATCGACCTGCTCTTGCGAGTCTACTCGCGCAGCGGGACCACCGACGCACTGGATGTCGCCACCACGACGCTCGATGGGATGTCGACCGGCGGCGTCTACGACCAACTCGGCGGCGGCTTCCATCGGTACGCCGTCGACCGCGAGTGGACAGTCCCACACTTCGAGAAGATGCTGTACGAC
>PWFE01000082.1 GCA_003554115.1 Haloferacaceae archaeon
CGGATCACGTTGGTACGAGACACGCTCGATCAGTACGACGGGCCAACCGATTCCGGCAGTGCCAATGCAAGCGAGACAGCCAAATCAACCGACATCGAGACGGAGGGCTACTCCGATGCACAAGCCGAAATCCTCGAAGCCGCAGCCGCCAATCCGGAGGCAACGAACCGCGAACTCGCCGAGCAGACGGGCTCACGAGTGACGCTCGTCCGTGATACTCTCGCCGCAGAGACAGCCGACGACAGCAAAGAGGGAACCGACGACGGCGGAGAAGACAGCGACGACAGCGATGTGCTGGCAGACGTCGACACCGAGGCCTTTTCGGGGCCACAGCTCCGGATTCTCGAAGCCGCACTCTCGAACCCAGAGTCGACCAACGCTGAGATCGCCGCCGAAACCGACACCCGAATCACGCTCGTGCGGGATACGATCTATGATTATGAGTACGACGAAAAGCCGTGGATCGGCAACGTCGACGACGAACCCGAAGACGACAGCGACGAGGACGACGAGATTATCGTTGAGTCGGACGACAACGTCGAGATTCCCGACACCACGGCTTCCGAGCTGTTCAACGATCGGCAACGGGCGGTTCTGGAGACTGCCCTCGAAAACCCCGAGATGACCAATGGCGAAATCGCCGAACGGACGGGCGCACGCCTTACACTTGTCCGCGATACCCGAGCGACCTACGAAGACGGCGTCGAGTTGGCCGAAGACAACGAGGGCGAGGAGACGACCACGACAGCCGCAGCGCGAACGGTGACGTTCAGCGAGAAACAGAAAGCGATCATCGCCGCCGCAGAAGCCGACGAGGAGGCTTCCATCGCCGATCTCGCCGAGCAGACTGGCTCGCGAATCCCGCTGGTTCGGGATACGCTTTCGGCTGCAGAAGACAGCGATATTGAGGCTGAATCGGTCGACGACGCCAGCCCAGCCGAAAGTTCGACGGACACTACGTCGACCGAACCGTCACCGTCAGAGGCTTCATCAACGGACACGTCGTCGGCTGAGGCCGCATCGACAGCCGACGAAGGTGGGCTTTCTGACGGGCTCATCGTCGCCATCGTCGTTGCTATTTTGTTACTGTTCGGCATCGGCGTGCTGGTCCTGTAGCGGACAGTCACGCTTTTTGAGACGATTGGCTGTAAGCGGTGTCGACGGACGGCAGGCGAAGTTGTAATCAGTCTAACTAGTAGACAGCTATTTTAAATTCGGGACAGTTAGGTTCCGTATGGGAAGCGATACCGCAGTTGAGCGGTTGATGACAACAGAGATCGTGACTGTTTCACCAGACACAGAAATTACTGATGCTGCGGAGAGTCTGCTCAGCCAGAAGGCAGGATCGCTGGTCGCACTGGACGAACAGAAGGCCGTCTCCGGTATTCTGACGTGTACTGATCTCGCCGAACTCGTCGCCGAAAACTCGGTTTCGACGGAGGTGACCGTCGCAGACCATATGACAACTGATGTCACCACGATCTCGCCGGCGGCGTCGGTACAGGACGCTGCGAGCAAGATGATAACGCACGGCATCCAGCATCTGCCGGTGACAGACGGCGACGGCGAGATGGTCGGGATGCTGTCGACGACAGATGTAACGAATCACCTGACGTACTCCGGAAGTGTCGGGACGACCTGAGATCGGTCAGCTGTTCGCCGTTTTGTGGAAACGCTCTAGAGAGAACAGAGCTGCCTAACCGGGATCGTCGACAAGGTCGAAGTTTCGAAGCAATCCTTCTCAAGAGCCAACGCAGACAGCACGCTATCGTCGAACCGAACAACCTGTTCGCCACGCCATACCTCTTCGCCAGTCGCCGACCGTAATAACTCAGCAAGCGCGTCAAGATAGCTGTCTGAGCGTTTCTCCTGAATGTGCATAACGTCCCAATCAGTGCGGTCGACTACCCGATTCGCTACGTACACCCGAGCAAACGCATACTGAGTCGACTCGAAATGCCGATACAAATACGAAGGAAGGCGTTCGGCGTTTTTAACCTTCGATCCTTTCGCGCACCCAGCACAACCAATACGCGACCCAACACCGACGCATCAGCTTTGGGCACCAGTTCTTCGACGTTTCCCGAGTTCGAATAGGCGATTCGACACCTAGTGCCAAGCGTCTCAAGATCGGCACGTAGTTGAGCCTCCACGCGGTCGTCAGGTGCCGAAAAGCTCAGTAAAAACGTCTATTTGGTGATCGAGGCGCCCGAAAACACACCGGCGACCAGTCGGTTCAATGCGCCGAATATCTCGCTGTCGACATCGACTTCCAGCCACCCGTGTTCGCGGGTGGTCGCGATGCCACGCACCACGTCAGGTTTTCCGCCGTCTTTCCACGTCCGAATCCGACCACGTGGAACTTTCATACGCGTCGAAATCGCGTGCGAGCCGAGTTCGCTGCTGGCCCATTCACGCTGGTACTCTTCGTAGGTGGCAATCGCCTCAAGCGGGCTTTTGGTACCGGGCGTGTTGTATGTCTCGGCGACCGCTTCCGTCGACGGATAGGTGGTCATCGAGTGATACTCTCAATTTTGAGATTGTCGTGAAAACATATATATGCCTCTGCTGGTTCGGTACACCCAACCACACGGCAACGATACGGCCACATAATCAGTCGACAAAGGGGGCGGAGTGCAGTCGACTCCACCGGGTTCGACGCGGTGTGTCGTCATAATCGTTGTGCTGGTGGTCCTAAACTATGGATTTGAAAAAACTATTCACGGAAGATCGGGGTGTATCGCCCGTTATTGGCGTCATTCTCATGGTCGCCATAACAGTGATTCTCGCCGC
>PWFE01000067.1 GCA_003554115.1 Haloferacaceae archaeon
GACTCCAGCGTTTCGACGACTTTCGTCGCCATGAAGTTGCTATCCTCGACGAGTAGGATGTGTGGTGAGGTCATTTATACAGGTTCTGTGCTGGTTGCACAAATAAATACAACATTTAATTAAGTAGTAGTTCAGCGAGACTCAATCGAATCGACGGCGACGGACTGGCCATCGGTGGCCTCATACTGTACTGTGATCTATACCGAATATGACCCCGTCGACCGCCGATCTCGCCGACCTCGCCGCGGTCGCCAGCGAGGCCGTCCAGGCACCAGGCGACTACCTCCGCGAGGCGTTCAGAGACGGCCATGTCGACGGCAGCTACGACAGCCTCGATGTGAAAGCCGTCGCCGACCGCGAGGCCCAACGCCGAATCCGCACAGTTGTCGAAACGCACTATCCGACTCACGCCTTCGATGGCGAGGAGTCGACCACCACCGCTGACAGCGATTTCCGCTGGGTGGTCGATCCACTCGACGGCACCAACAACTTCGCCAGCGGCTATCCTAAATTCGCCTCTGCAGTTGCCGTTCTGTATAACTCCGAACCGATTGTCTGTGCGATCTACGAACCGCTGGTCGACTCGCTGTACGTCGCCGAACGTGGCGGCGGTGCAACGCTCGATGGTGAGCCGCTTGTCGCCGACAGTGAACTTCCGCTGGAACACGGCACGGTCGCGCTCGTCATCGGCCTGTCGGCAGTCACCGATCCCACCCTAACCAAAAACGCAGAAACACTCGAACTGGAACTCCGTACCCACTGCAAGCGTGTGGTAACAACGTGGGCTCCCTGTGTCGACTGGGGACTGCTTGCCCGAGGCTGCATCGAGGGGCTGGTCGCCTTCCATCCCGATGGCTACGAACAGTACGCCGGTAGTCTGTTGGCGGCCGAAAGCGGGATCGAAGCGGTCGACACCGTTGAGACGAACGGACAGTACATCGGTTCGGCCGACTCAACGACAACTGCTCGGCTTGTCGAGGTCGTCGACAGCCTATAGCAGGATATTGAGACTTATACCGCCGCCGCCAGTAGCCTCGGGTATGGACTGTAGTCGTCGACAGCCGACCACGGAGGGCGAGCGATGAACAAACTCCATCCGCGCATTCGGATTGTCTGGGTGCTGCGGGCGATCATCATCGGTGTGGTCGTCGGGGCGATTGGAGTCGGACTGTCGACGGCACTGGAGGCCTCGCCACTTGTTCCAGTAGGGATGGCGGCGATCATTATCCTTCTCGGCGTTGTGCATGCGGTTTTGCGCTACCGCAACTGGCGGTACGTCGTCGGCGAGGACGCCATCTATCTCGAACGCGGCGTGCTCACCGAAATCAGAACCGAGGTGCCACTGGTCCGCATCCAGCACGTCGACTCCCGGCGGTCGGCGTTCGAGCGACTGGTCGGGCTTGCAAGTACGGTCGTCTACACCGCGGGCTCGCGGGGTGCAGATGTGATGATTCCCGGCCTCACACCCAGTGATGCCGACGGGCTCCGCAAGCGACTCAAACGGCTCGTCATCGACTCTGACGGGGAGGACGCGGTGTGAAACTCGCGCCAGCCTCGATTCCCTACCGTGCGTTCCAGAAAGCCACGAGCCTCGGTATCACGCTCGTCTTTATCGCCTCGATTGGTGCGGGCATCCGCATCGGGAGCCCGACGTTTTTGCTACTGATTGTCGGCATTCTGCTCGCGGCACTCACCTACGAGATTGCCTACTACAAACGCTTTGGGTACGAACTCACCGACGACACCTTCGACATCCGCTCGGGTGTGTTCAGCCGCCGCGAGCGAGAGATCCCGTACGGTCGCATCCAGAACGTCGACATCTCGCGGAACGTCCTCCAGCGGCTGGTTGGCCTCTCAGCAGTCAATATCGAGACGGCCGGTGGCGGCTCGACCGAGGCAGCCATCCAGTACGTCACGGCGTTCGAGGGCAAACGACTCCAGCAGGACATTCGGCGCTACAAACGCGATGAATCGAAAACACCTGCCGACACGGATGCCGACGCCGACCGGAGTGTCGACGAGGAAGTGTTGTTCGAAATCGCACCCTCAGAGTTGGCGCTGTCGGGAATCCTCTCGTTCGACCCGCGTGTGCCCGGTCTGATTCTGGCGGTCGCTACCGGCTCGATCCCGTTTGTCTCGCCAATTGTTCCGGTCGACGCCCCAGTGATGATCTTGCTCGCGTTGTTTGCGGTGCTGCTTGTCGGTGGGATGGTGTTGGCATGGATCGTTGGGGCGATTTCGGCAGTCGTCAACTACTGGGGGTTCCGACTCACTCGCTCGGACGACGAGTTGCGGTACGAACGCGGGCTTCTCCAACGGTACAGCGGGACGATCCCGTTTGATAAGATTCAGGCGATGACGATCAAAGACAACCCACTCAAGCGCCGGGCAGGCTATGCAACACTCGCTGTCGAGACTGCGGGGTATGCACCCGGCCAAGCCAGCAGTCGCGGCAGCGAGGCTGCGGTGCCAATCGCCAGCCGCAGGCGGGTTGAAACGCTTGCCAACGAGATCGCTCCCTTCGAGCAACCGACGTTTAAAAGGCCGCCCAAACGCATCCGTCGACGGTATTTGGCGAGATATCTGATTGCACTGGGTGCGATCACCGCCGTGCTGTACGGCCTTGCTGTCTGGGTCGACGCGGCCGCCGGCGTCCCGTGGTATCTGCCCGTGATTGCCGTGTTGGCGACACCGATTGCGGCTCACTACAAATGGCTCCATCGCGGCTACAGTGTAGGTGAGAACCATCTGGTCACGCGAAACGGGTTTTGGTCTCGCGAGACGAAACTGGTTGCCTACTACCGAATCCAGACGGTGATTGATACGCGAACAATTTTCCAGCGACGCTGGTCGGTTGCGACAGTGATCGCCGACACTGCCGGCTCGCTGTCGCTGCTCGGTACAGATGCGGCCGCCATCGACATCGACCAACGGGATGCAGACCGGCTCCGCGAGGAGCTAACCGAGCGGCTCCGGATTGCGCTGGTCGAACGAAGGCGACAGCGGACGGGTGGCTTCGAGTGGTTCGACGAAGACGACGAGCAAGCCGCAGAAGAGCACACAGTCGACGAGCAGACAGCTAACACACAGGCGACTGAGACGCAACCGGACGATACACAAACGGACAACGAACAGACAACAAATACGCAAACCGACGACGAGCAGTCATCCGAGGAACACGTAGTCGACGAAGGCCACGAGCCGAACGACTCCGACCACACAGCCCCTGACCGAGACGGCGACTCGACGAACTAGTCCTCGCGGGCGGCCTCGATGGTCTCCGAAAACGCCCGTGCCTGTTCGGTTATCGTCTCGAATTCGCCGCGTTCGGCTGCCGCGTAGTCGACCAGCGCGCTGCCTGCACCGACACACTCTGCGCCCGCAGCGATGTAGTCACCAGCATTATCGAGGTCGATGCCACCGGTCGGCATCAACGGAATCTGGCTGTAGGGTCCCTTGATCGATTTGAGGTGACCCGGACCCAGCGAGGACGCCGGAAACACCTTGACGAGATCCGCACCCATCTCGTAGCCACGAATCGCCTCGGTTGGCGTCATAATTCCCGGCGCGACGAGCGTCCCATACCGGTTGCAGATCTCGATGACGTCCTCGTGGAGACTCGGACTGACAACAAAATCCGCGCCGGCGAGCATTGTCATCCGGGCGGTCTCGGCATCAAGGACGGTCCCAGTTCCGATACAGATCTCGTCGTCGAACGAGCCAGTGAGTTCGCCCAACATCGCTTCGATGCCGGTTGTATCAGCGGTGAGTTCGATTGCGGTGACACCGCCCTCGACGAGTGCGTCGACGATCCCGATCAGTGTGTCGGGGTCGGCTCCACGCAGTACGGCGACAACGCCGCTGTCGACCAGTTGCCCGTAAACGTCGGCTTTGGCTTGCATACGAACCCGTTCCGGGCGTGCGTATTAAAATCGGTCGGCACTGCAGCGTTGTGGTCACCCATGACTGCTGTTAGGCAACTGTACCTGAACTGTCGGCGTCGGGTGTAACCGACCGGTGGTGGCCGGTGAAAACCACACGACAGCGGCGTGTTAACCGGTCGTACCAAATCCCCTATTAGTTGATATGCCCAGCGTACAGCTATGAGCACAGCACCCTCCGCCGAAAGCCATTCGACAATCCGTGGTGTCGACGAACAGTTGACAGCCAAACAACAGCGCATTCTTGAATATCTCCGCGAGGCCGCAGACAGCCAGACGTATTTCAAATCCCGGCTTATCGCCGACGAACTCGGAATGACTGCCAAAGAGGTCGGCGCGAACATGACCCCACTGGTCGAAGGAGATGTCGACCTCACGGTCGAAAAATGGGGCTACTCGTCGGGGACGACGTGGATGGTTACTGTCTAAAAATTAGTTCACCGGTTACTCAGTTAGTCGACGCCTAACACTCCGACCAGCCGCAGGACTCGCAGGTCTTGCAGCCTTCCGAGAAGTACAGCGACATGCTGCCACACTCGGGGCATTCGGGCGATTCGCCCGCTGCCAGTAGGTCATCGGTGGCGTCGGTTGCGGCTGGCGACTCGGTCGACGGACCGGGTGTCGCGCCGTTGGCGGCCGTATCGTCCGACACTGCACCGCCGTCGGTTTCGTGGCCTGCTGGCTCGTCAGCCAACTCCGAGAGGTTCTGCTGTTTCGGATACGGGTTGTCGATCTCGCCGTCGAGATAGCGTCGCAGCGCGGTGCCGATGGCATCCGGAATCGAGTTGATCTGTTCGCCTTTATCCCAGGCGACTTTCGGCGATCGAATGCCGTTGAGCTCGTTGGCGATCTCTTCGGGGTCGACGCCCGATCTGAGGGCAGTGGAGATCGTCTTGGCGAGCGCCTCCGTAAAGGAGGCCGTAAAGCCACCCGAGTTGCCAATGTTGGCAAACAGCTCAAACGGCTGGCCGTGTTCGTCTTCGTTGATGTTGACGTACACCTTGCCGTAGCCGGTGTCGACGCGCTGGGTGACGCCGTAGAGAACGTCAGGTCGTGGACGTTTCTTGCCGAGGCCTTCTTCGGGGCTGGCGAACAGCGAATCGAGTTCTGCGCCGAGTTCGGCTCGGACCTCTTCGTTGTCTAAGAAGTCTTCGATGCCGCCGAAGACGGCCTCGATCTGGGCGGTGATCTGTTCGGCCGCCTCCCCGTCGTCGGCGAATTCGGTGTTCTGGGCGCGTGTTGTGAGCACTTGTTTCGAACGCGTGCCGTCGCGGTAGACAGTGACGCCTTTCCCGCCGTTGTTGTAGATGTAGCGGTAGACCTCGTCCATATCCTCGGCGGACGCGGAGTTCGGGAAGTTACACGTTTTCGAGATCGCCGAGTCGACGCCAGCCTGACAGGCACACTGGACGCCTGCGTGGTCCTTGCCTGAGAGATCGGAGGTAACGACGAACAGCTCGCCAATCGATTGGGGGACGGTTTCAAGGCCGTCGACGCCGTCGAACTCGTTGGCGGCCATCTGTTGTTGGGCTTCGCGTTTGACCTCGTCGACGTCAATGTCGTTGGCCTCTAGGACGCGAAGGAAGTAGTCATCGAACTCGACGAGCATCTCGTCGCCCTGAACGTCGTCGGAGACGTTCTTGTAGTATGCAACGTTGAAAATCGGCTCACAGCCACCGGTGGTGTTGCCGATCATCGACGTGGTCCCAGTTGGGGCGATGGTCGTCGTGTTGTGATTGCGAATCGGGAAGCCGTCTTCCCACTCGTCGGCATCAAGGCCGGTGTGGTGTTCGAACCACTCGCGGTAGGCGGTTGGGTCAGCGTACTTCGAGTCGGCCCAGTCGGCGAACGAGCCGCGCTCGCCAGCGAGTTCGTGTGAAGCCCACTTCGATTCGTGGTTGATGTGGGTCATCAGCTGTTTGGCGACCGCATTACCCTCCTCGGAGCCGTAGCGAATCCCGAGTTGGATGTACAACTGTGCCAGCCCCATGATGCCGAGGCCGATCTTTCGCATTTCGCGGACTTTCTGTTCGATTTTCTCAACCGGGAAATCCGACATCGTAACGACGTTTTCGAGGAAGCGTGTGCCGTATTCGATGCGATGGTTGAACTCATCCATCTCGATCGCCTCCTGTAAGAAGGCCTCGGCGGCAGCATCGAGGTCGTCGTACGCATCGCCGTTGTCGTCGTACCACACCCGCCAGTCGGGGGCGTTGTGGGCCGCAAGTGTCGACAGGTTGATGTGGCCGAGATTACAGGCTTCGTACTCTTCGAGCGGCTGTTCACCACACGGATTCGTCGCGAGAATCTCGTGGTCAGGGTGTTTCTCAACGTCGAATGAGTGTTGTTTGTTGACGCGTTCGAGATAAATAATGCCAGGCTCGCCGTTTTCGTGTGCGCCTTCGACGATGTGCTCCCAGAGTTCGGCCGCAGGCACCGACAGCTCGTGGCCGACTTCGACGTACTCGCCGAGACCGTACAACTCGTAGATCTCTTTGGTCTCGGGGGTGGCGATGTGGGGTTCTTCGGTTCGGGGATTGGTGAACGTGAACTCCTCGTCGGCGAACAGTGCCTCCATGAAGTCGTCGGTGACACCGACCGAGATGTTGAAGTTCGAAAGGTGACCCTCAACAGCATTACGGAGATGTTTGGGGACTTTCCCTTCCTCGTCGATAAGTTCGCGAGCCTCCTCAAGTGCGTCGGCAAACGAGGTATGGGTGTAATCGTCAGGGTCGTTAAGTCGCAGCGAGTGAGCGAGCGAGACGTCCTTGTTTTTCGCGTGGATGAACTGAATGACATCCGGATGCGAAACACGCATCACGCCCATCTGGGCACCACGCCGTGCGCCACCCTGGGCGATGGTTTCGCACATCTGGTCGTACGTACGCATGAACGTGATCGGCCCAGACGCAATACCACCAGTCGACCCGACAGCGTCACCGTACGGTCGGAGTTTCCAGAAGGCATAGCCCATCCCACCGCCCGACTGGAAGACCTCGGCGGCCTCCTTCATTGTCTGGTGGATGTCGGTAATGTCGTCGCCAGGGGAGTCGACGAAGCACGCAGAAAGCTGCTGGAGTTCGTCGCCAGCGTTCATGAGTGTTGGCGAATTCGGCGTGAACGACAGTTTCGTCATCAGTTCCTCGAACTCGGTGGCGACCGACTCGACGTGGTCGGCGACCGACTCTGGAAGTTCGGGGACGATTGTGTCGTAGGCGAACTTGTTGACATTGTACACCGACAGAGTTGTTTCGGCCTCGGAATCGGCGGTCGTGCCCTTCCCGAACACTTCGGCGGCGAGTTCGTCGCGGCGTGGGTGGTCGGGTTTGATTTGGTCGGGTCTGACCGTGATTTCGAGGTCTTGGTTGTCGGCCTCAAAGACAGCCTCGGCGAGTGCGACGTTCTGGGCGACGCGTTCGAACAGTTCCTCTTGGCTTTCGCGAAGGTTCCCCTCGGCATCTTTGCGGAGATACCGTGCGGGCAGGATGTTGTTGTAGGCGTTGCCTGTCAGTCGATCCTCAAGCGTCTCGCCGGTTGTTCGTTTGATCGGCAACTCGAGTTCGTCGGCCGAGAGGTCGGCGCGACTCACGCAGACCACTCCTGGGGCTCAGCAACGCGCTGGACGGCACTTTCAGTCAGTGTACTCATCAGTTGAACACTCATTTGGGACGGGAAATAGGTACCAATGGTACCCTCATAACAGCTTTGGTCGCATTTGGACAACTGGCGTTTCATTCGACAACGCAGTCGCTATCACAAAACTGCGTTGGGACCACGGCGTCGACTGCGCCGACTCGTGGTCAGTACCCATGGTAGGCGTGGAATTACTAAAAGGGTAATCGAAGCACACTGAAAGTGAAATTCGCCTAGAGTCCCACAAAACACCAGCGTGACGTTTCGACTCGAGATCTGCAGCTTCGTCGACGGGTGAAAGTAGTGTCGCTGATAGATCAGTTACCCATACGTTTATTTTTACCCGACCGTTGTGCAGGGATATGTCACAGATGCTCTTCGGACTTGCACAGGCAGGGCTGCTCGATACGCAGCTCGGCCAACTGCTGGTTGTCCTCATCGGAATGTTGGTCGTAATGGTCGTCGGTCGTGTCGTGCTCAAAATCGCCTGGCGGCTGGTGACGATTGCGGTTGTCGTCGTCGGTGCCGCACTGCTATTGTCGACGTTTGGGCTGCTGTAGTCGACGGTCGACCCTTGTTAGTATTCGGCGTTTACCAGTTGCCCTCGACAGTCGGTTAGTCATATACAGTGCACACCCAGCGGTGCCCAACAGGGACTCGATTAATAGACGGCTGTGAATCGACTACTGCAACAGAAACCGGCCGCTGGGCCGACCACCAGAGGAGTTAGGAGTCGACTACTGTTCGCGTAGTCGGTTCATACTCCGCGGCCGTGGTCAAGAAATTATGAATCAGGTCGTGACCCACCGCCGTCAACACGCTTTCAGGGTGGAACTGGACGCATTCGAGTGGATACTCGCGGTGCCGAACGCCCATGACGAGTTCGGTACCTTTGTGGTCGGTCGTCGACGAAATCTCGAAGCAGTCCGGGACCTCGGTCGCAATCAGTGAGTGATACCGGCCAGCCTGAAACCCTTGGTCGAGACCCGCGTAGACGCCCTTGCCGTCGTGGTCGACCGGGTAGGCCTTGCCGTGGATCGGCTCGGGGGCGTGGCCGATGTTGCCACCGTACTCGTAGACCGCCGCCTCCAAGCCCAAACAGACGCCGAGCGTCGGCACTTCGGGGCTCAGTTCGCGAAGGACGTCCATCGTCACACCCACGTCGCGGGCGTTTTTCGGATGGCCTGGGCCGGGGCTGATGAGAATGGCATCCGGCTCGGCGGCCCGAATCTCGTCGAGTGAGGCCGTGTTTTTGAGCACGGTCACATCAATCGGCTGAATTCCGCCGTCCCCGTCCGGGACGCGCGTCTCGGAGACGTACTCGACGAGGTTGTACGTAAACGAATCATAGTTGTCGACAAACAGGACGTTCATGCCGAATCACCGTCCTCAATCCGCTCGATTGCCGCAAGAACGCCGTTCATCTTCTGTTCGGTCTCTTCGTACTCGCTGGTCGGTTCGCTGTCGGCGACCAGCCCCGCGCCAGCCTGTACCGTAATCTCGTCCTCACTACCGCTGTGGTCGATGGTGGCAGTCCGGATGACGATTGCCAGATCCGCCGCGCCACTCCACGAGAAGTAGCCTACGCCGCCGCCGTAGACGCCTCGTGGGGTCCGTTCGAGCTCGTGAATAATCTCCATGGCTCGTACTTTGGGCGCGCCGGTCAGCGTCCCCGCGGGGAACGTCACGCGGGCAGCGTCAAAGGCGTCGTACTCGGCGGCCATCCGACCCGTTACGGTTGATTCGATATGCTGGACGTGGCTGTATTTGAGCACGCTCATAAACTCCTCGACGGTGACGCTGCCGGGCTCTGAGACGCGCCGCACGTCGTTGCGCGCAAGGTCGACCAACATCGTGTGCTCGGCACGCTCTTTTCCATCGGCGAGCATCTCGCCTGCAAGGCGGCGGTCTTCGACGGGGCTCGTCCCGCGCGCACAGGTGCCAGCAATCGGATTCGAGACGATTTCTCGGCCCTGCACAGAGACGAGGGTTTCAGGGCTCGCACCCACAATCGAGCGGTCGCCGTGAGCCATGAGATACATGTACGGCGAAGGGTTGACCTCGCGCAGGGCTTTGTACAATCCGACAGAGTCGACCTCGCCAGTGAGTTGGCGTCGACGCGAGATCACACCCTGATAAATGTCGCCGTCCAACACGTGCTGTTTGGCCGTCCGAACGGCGTCTTCGTACTCATCCTGTGGGCCGGCCGTTTCCCCAGTCCGACGGAAGCCGCCGGTCTCTGGTTCGCCCGCCTCGGCGAGCGTTTCGGTGATCTCAAGAGCTTCCTCACGGAGGGCGTCATATCGCTCGCCGGCATCGTCGTCGACATCGATAATTGGTGTAAACACCAACTCGACAGTTCCCTCCGCATCGTCGAAGACGACTGTCCGCGTTGTGAGTGCGAATTGGGCGTCGGGCAGTCCACTGTCCGGCCGCTCAAGTCCGACCTCTTCGAGCACCAGATCGTACACCGTTTCATGGGCCAAAAAGCCGACCAATCCACCCGAAAGCTGTCGACGACTCGTCTCGGGAAAGCCGAGTCGTTCAATGTCAGGCAGCCCCAGCCGAAGGCGGTCTAACACGTCGCCGTCGGTTCCATTGGTACCCCGGTAGGCGTCGACTAACAGCTCGGCTGCGGGACCAAGGCGGTCGATTTCGGTTCGGTCAGGATACACCGAAATGACGGCTTCGGGATCGTAGCCCACAAACGAGTACCGGGCGTGGCGTTCGGCGTCCGTCTCCGGGGCGAAGGCACCATCAGGATCCGAAGATGCGGTTTTTTCCGCACTCTCCAACAGGAAGTTGTACGGGCTTCGGTCTGCGAGTGCGGCGTACGCCGCCAGCGGCGAGGTTTCGACATCAAGGGTGACTGCGAGGCGCACGACGACTGGCTCGGTTGGTTCGCCAACGAGGTCGATGAACGTCTCGCGAGAGTGGTCGAAACCGATACGTTCGGTGGCCTCAGCGTCGACATCCGCGCTCATGTCGGCACCTCCAGCTCGCGGCCGGCGTTCTGGACGAAGGTTGCCAACGCGGTGTGGTCCTTGCGGCCCTTGGTGCGTTCGACACCTGAGGCCACATCGACCGCAAAGGGCGCAGCCGCCCGGACGGCCTCGGCGACGTTGTCAGGAGTCAACCCACCGGCCAGCACGACTGGTGAGGTCAGCGTCTCGGCCAACTCGCCGGTCGACTCCCAGTCGTGGGGTTCGCCGGTGCCGCCCGCGCCGTCTTCGCGCGTGGAGTCGACTAAGATTGCGTCTGCAGCGGCGTCGAGGTCGTGCGCACGGTCGGTGTCAGTATAGTCGACCGCCGGAATGACTTTAACGCCGGTTTCCGCGCGGATATAGCCGATAGCCTCCGCATCAAACTCGCCGTGGAGTTGGATCGCGTCGGGTCGCACTGCCCGAATGAGGTCGACCGCGTGGTCGGCGTCTTCGGGCATGGTAACGAGTGTTGCGGTGACAAACGGTGGAACCGCAGCGACGAGTTCGGCAGCCGTCCCGCGGTCGACTTCTCGTGGTGTGTCGACCGACACAGAGGAGATGACGCCCACTGCGTCGGCTCCAGCCTCGATTGCGGCCCGCAGGTCGGCGGCGTCGGTCAGCCCACAGATCTTGACGCGTGCCATTAGGCCTCCATATCCGGTTCGGTGTTGGCCCGAAGTGCATCGAGTTTGTCGGCTGCCGCACCCGAGTCGATCGCTTCGGCCGCCACCTCGACGCCGTCGATCAGCGACTCAGCCTCTCCAGCGATATACACCGCCGCGCCCGCGTTAGCGAGAATGAGGTCTCGTTTCGGGCCCTGCTCGTCGCCGGTGAGAATCGCTTCGAGATCTGCAGCGTTTTCTTCGGGCGTCCCGCCAGCTACGTCTGCGATAGGGGCCGAATCAAGGCCGAGATCTTCGGCGGTAAGTGTGAACTCCTCGATTGCGTCGCCGTCGACCTCGGCGACGGTTGTCTCGTCGTGTATCGCGATTTCGTCCATACCCGAGCCGTGGACAACGAGCGCGCGGTCGACTGGCATCTCGGTGAGTGCTTCGGCGATTACGGCCACGAGGTCAGGATCGTAGACGCCGAGAACTTGGGCGTCGGCCCCAGCAGGGTTGGTCAGCGGGCCGAGAACGTTGAATATCGTCCGCATTTCGAGTTCCTTCCGCGGACCGATGACGGCTTTCATCGCCGGATGGAAGACGGGTGCGAGCATGAAGCCGATCCCGTCGCGCTCGATGGCTGCCTCGACTGCGGGTGGTTCAGCGTCGACCGTCACGCCAGCGACTTCTAAGACATCGGCGCTGCCAGATGAGGAGGAAACCGAGTAGTTGCCGTGTTTCGCAATTGGAACCCCAGCACCCGCCGCAACAATCGCACTGGTTGTCGAGACGTTGATCGTATCGTAGTCGTCGCCGCCAGTGCCGCAGGTATCAACCAGCGGCGTCCGGTCGGGGGTGATGGTGCGGGCAGCGTCCCGCATTCC
Organism: Haloferacaceae archaeon; assembly: GCA_003554115.1. The sequence goes on from PWFE01000067.1 coordinate 12,048, forward strand.
CTGGGCGAAGCCGGCGATTTCGGCTTCAGTCTCGCCCTTGGCGCGCAGCGCGGCCAAGAGCGCGCCGATCTGGGCCTCGGTGGCCTCCTCGAAAACGAGCCGCGCTGCATCGCGCGCTTCGTCGACCGTCAACTCCTCGCCGTCCGTCACTCGCTGAATATAATCCTGCATTGTTAGTCACCAGTGTATGAGTTCGTCTTGTGATGTACAACTCTGTACATTGGTAAAACCTTGTCGGCGATGTGGTGTGTGGGTCATGGTGGCAGTCGACGGAGTCTGTGATGTAGTTTGAGCCGGCTGGGATCGCCGTGGAGCCGTCAGATCGAGAACGAGCGAACCATGAGAGAAATCGCCAACCGGAGCCGAGATTCGAAACGTTCAATTACGTCCCCCGGATACGATAGGATGCGTTCGAAAGCAAAACCGGACCGGGTTTGTGGTCTAGTCTGGTTATGACACCTCCTTGACATGGAGGAGGCCGGCAGTTCAAATCTGCCCAAACCCA
>PWFE01000013.1 GCA_003554115.1 Haloferacaceae archaeon
CGTGTAACTCCCACAGCGAGGCGGCGTCGTGGTAGCTGTTGGACTGGTAGTTGAGCATGACATCGTCGCCCATCGGAACAGTAATGAAATAGTTCGAGGCTTTCGAGAGCAGCATCGACAAGCGCTCGATATCGTTCTGATCGGCCTGAATGTGGTTTGTATAGCAGGCGTCGATACCCATCGAAATGCCGTGTAGCTTTCCCATGAACACATCTTCGAGGCCTGCACGAATCACTTGTTTACCGTCATACAGGTATTCGGGGCCAATGAAGCCAACAACTGTGTTGACGATGAACGGATCGTACCGCTTGGCAAGGCCGTAACACCGCGCCTCAAGGGTCACCTGATCGACACCATGGTGAGCGTTCCCGGAGAGCTCCGAGCCTTGGCCGGTCTCGAAGTACATGACGTTTGGGCCCTCAGCGGTACACTGGCTTTGTCCGAGCTCGTAGGCTTCATCAAGCATCGCAACATCGACGCCGAACTCGTCGTTACCAGCTTCGGTTCCTGCGATACTCTGAAAAATCAAGTCTGCCGGCGCACCCTCACGGATAGCATCCATCTGGGTGCTCACATGTGAGAGACAACAGTTCTGGGTTGGAATGTCGTACTCCTCGATGATACCGTGGGTTGCCTCTAATATTTCAGTCGTCGTTTCGACTGTGTCGGTCACGGGGTTGATCCCAATAACCGCGTCACCAACGCCATAGGTGAGTCCTTCACGCGTCGAATCCAGAATGTTTCCGATGTCATCTGCCGGATCGTTCGGTTGTAAGCGAAACGAGAGCCTGCCGGGTTCGCCGATCGTGTTGTTACAACGAGCGGTCACAGTGATCTTCGAGGCTACCAAAACGAGATCCATATCGGACATCAGCTTGGCGACTGCTGCGATCATCTCGCTGGTCAAGCCCGGACGAATGGCACTGATGTCCTCGTCGGTCGTGGTGGTGTCAACGAGGAACTCTCTAAGTTCGCCGACTGTCCAGCCAGCGATTCGTTCGTAGACTGACTCGTCGACGGCGTCCTGGATCACGCGGGTCACCTCGTCGTCTTCATAGGGAACGACTGGATTCTCTCGGAGCGTTTCGAGTGTAAGGTTGCTCAGTGCGTCTTTAGCGGCAACACGTTCAGCATCCGACCGAGCATCAACACCTGCGAGCTCATCGCCAGTCTTCCGTTCGTTGGCTTTTGCGAGTACCTCGGTCACTGAATCGAATGACGTTCTTTTCCCACCGATTGTCGAAGTAATCGCCATATTAATATCCATATGTTTAATCTCGTTCCAATACCTTCAACTTTTGTGAGTAATTACCAAACAAAGGTTTTTGAATAGAAAGTAGAGTTGTTCATCGCTATTGACTAATCAAGATCTCTCGCTTAGTTTGTCCGCATCGCATCTCCAATCCGCCGTTCGGTTGGCTCAGTGAGATATGGCTCGATAGCAGAATAATCACTCCAGCCTCCGATAGCCATCATTGTCCGGACGTCGACTTGGCGTTCGACGAGGTGGTAAGTTGCCCAGCTGCGGCGGAGATCGTGTGAGGAGACGAACTCCCATCGATCATTCCCAGTTTTATCAGCAATTGCCTGTGTTGCTTCCTTTACCCAGCGTCGGATCGATGGGGTGGAGGCGTCGACCCATTGATCTGACTCGGAGAGGCTGCGTTCGCGAGTATATTTGTGGATGTCGTCAGCTACATTTTCGGTCATCCAGACGTCGCGGGTCTTCGGGCCCCCTCCTTTGGTATTCTTTCCTCGAACCTCGAAGAGCCAGATGTCGCCGTTTTTCGACCACCTGAGTTCCTCAGTACTCGGATAGGAAACTTCGCTCACACGGAGGCCACATCGCCCCATGAGTTGGATAGCAATCTCTCGTTCCCAACCGGCGGCTCCAGCAGTTCGTTCAAGATGAGCCAACTCCTCAGGTGACAACCAGCATTTGACAACTGGATCTGAGTCATCGATCCGAACCATGAACATCTAGATAGGAGGTTTCGGTCATAAAGCAGCGTATCGACCAACTTGGCCAGCCCCGTCAGCAGCTGTGAACATATAGTGGACGCGTATTGTCACTTTATCTGTCTTGAAGCGAGGATTCGGCACGTCATTCGGGCACCGCCTTCAGAAGGGGCGCGCTGATTCGAACGAGGACCACTCGTAGCCGTATTTCTCCAAGGGTATAGTCAACCCAGCCGACTAGAACTGTTACATAAAAGAGACAGTCGCCAAAACAATAATTTCAGTCGATTACACACCTATTTTTTGCGTCGGTATTATTATAGCCAGTCGCCAGTCGGTAGATAGTATGTATACGAGACGTCGACTGCTCGCAGTCGGGACCGCGGGAGTAGTGGCGCTGAGCGGTTGTACAGAGTTCGTAACGGGCGACGGCCCGCTCTCTGAGGCTGCCGAACCAGCCGTGGTCTCGGAGTCAGCACTCGAAGAGACGGGATATCAACTAGCAAGCCAAGAGACCGAAATACTCACCGAGACGGTTGAAGTTGGTGGTGAGACCCGTGAAATCGAAGCCGAAAACCAGATTGCAGTCTATGAGCGCGACGTTGGACTGACGGACAACGAGCTGGAAGACGATATCGAAAACATCGAAGACGAATTCGGCGAAGACCTCGAGGATGAACTAGACGAGGAGTTCGAAGACGGACTCGATGATGCCGAAGACGACGAACTCGAAGAGCTGGAAGAAGAAATCAACGCAATAGCAGCCAGCGACGCCGGAAACAGTCTCTCGGTCGACCGGCCGGCCAGTACCGCAGGTAAGTTTCAACTCGACAGTGGCGAGCAGCCGAACGCCGGCAGCCTGTTCGTATTGTTGTCGACACCCGCATTTTCGATTGTCGGCCAGTCGTTCAATCCAGTCGGTGGGATGGACAACGAAGAGCTCGCCGAGTTTATCGCAAACGAGATTCCCGAACTTACCATCGAAGGGACGCGCGAAGAGACGACCCGGACGGTTCTCGGCGAAGAGACGGCGGTGACGAGTTTCGAGGCCACAACACAGGGCAGCATTGAAGCGATTGTCGAACTCACTGCCGTCGAGCACGAAGACGACATCGTAATCGCAGTGGCAGCGTATCCCGAACTGCTCGAATCAAGCGAGGCCGACAACGCCGAACAGCTGTTCGATGGCATCGAACACCCCACAGCGTAGCGGTCTGCACACAGCAACGAGTCATCGTAAACGGGTCGACCCATAAATATATGTATCTGAATGCCGTCAGCTTGAACGGAGACATTGCGAATGGCACAAGGTACGGTTGCGTTCTTTAACGACACAGGCGGTTACGGATTCATCGAAACAGACGACGCGGACGACGACGTGTTCTTCCACATGGAAGATGTCGGCGGTCCTGACCTCGAAGAGGGTGAGGAAGTCGAGTTTGACATCGTCGAAGCAGAGAAAGGCCCCCGAGCCAAGAACCTCCAGCGTCTATAACCACACAGCCAACAGGCTGTCGATTTTCCCATCTTTCAGCCGGTGAGCCCCAGCAGTATCTAGCGTTTACAGCTCACACAGTCGACGTCCGGACAGAAACGTCGGCGAGGCTACAGTAGGTGGTGGCTACTTATATACCTCATTCCTATGAGGCCGACCCAACGAGCCGTCGACTACCCACGAGACCGTTATCCCAAATACAGCACGCACATCGGGATCGCCTCGTTGGCATGCGAAACCGTAATCTCCTCGCGGAGTCGTTCGTGGACCGTTTCGCGCCACTCGGCGACACTATCGGAGTGTCGACGCCGATGGATTTCAGGGTCGTCATCCGGCTCGACGGTGTCGTCCGCAGTGGGGTATTCGGGGACCTCGTCGACAAGCCATTCGGGATCGAGGTGGATCGGCTCGGTGTCGCCGTCGTAGACACCCTCGCCGCCCGCAACGTGAATTCGCGCGCGCATCCGACCGACAAACGGAGGAGTGATCCGAAGGACAGCCCCGCGATTGGCACTGCAGTTTGCTTCGAGTGCAGTAATGAGATCGTCGACAGTGACTGCAATCGAATGGATCACCTGTGGGTCAGTGCTGCCAACTGAGGCTGTGGTCTCGCTGTCGGTCGAAGACTCGGATTTGGGCATACCTCTTGTGGGTACGGCTAGGCAAACAGTGTTACCGTCGGCCGGCGGCTGAAAGACAACGGTTAAAAGCCGCGCTCCGGTCAGTAGAGGTATGAGCGAATCCGCACAACACGCCGAGCGGCAGTGTGTTTCCTGTGGCATCAAAGTTGCAGGGATGAACGCTGCATCGTTTAGCTGTCCGGAATGTGGCACAGACATCCACCGCTGTGCCAAATGCCGCAAACAGAGCAACCTCTATGAGTGCCCAGAGTGCACGTTCCGGGGGCCATAACAATGGGGAAAGTTGCCGCCAAAATGAAGGTCATGCCCGCCAGCCCGGAGATCGACCTCGACGAACTCCAAGAGAAACTCGAAGCCTCACTGCCCGAAGGCGCACAGATCAACGGATTCGAGCGCGATAACGTCGCGTTCGGGCTTGTTGCACTGTTGCCGACAGTACTTGTCGCCGACGGTGCCGGTGGCACCGAAGTCGTCGAAGAGGCCTTCAGCGGCGTCGATGATGTCGAAAGCGTTGCTGTTGAAAACGTCGGCCGCGTATAACCGGACTGTCTGGGTTACCAGACGCCGATTACTTCGATCTCGAATACGAGCGTTCGATCCGCCAGTTCGTGATTGAAGTCGACTTCTACCACATCGTCCCGGACGGCAGTGACATCGCCGTGCATCCCGCCTTCGGCATGGACGTGCATGCCAACCTCGGGTGCTTTGCCGACCATCCCCTCGAACGTCTCGGCGTTGTACTCTCTGACCCATTCAGGGTTGAACTCGCCGTAGGCTTTCTCCGGTGGGATGGTGACGGTTGATTCCTCTCCTTTCTCCATTCCGACGACCGCTTCATCAAGGCCGTCGATCACGGTAGCTTCACCGACCGTAAACGACAACGGGCTGTAGTCGTCTTCATCGTTGTCCTGTGCCTCATCGAGGCCGTGTTCGGCTGCCACTGCATACCGCGAGGTATCGAAGACGGTGCCGTCCTCAAAGCGCCCGACGTATTCGATGGTGATACTGTCTCCCGTTTCAATAGCCATACTGGCGAGTCAGTGTGCCGGCCAATAAAGTCAGTCGGTCGACTGTCCTACTCGGTTGCAGAAAGCGGCTGGAACGTGTATAAAATCGACTCGCAGTCCGCACAGGCCAACACGTCGCGGTTAGGGCGGTCGTAGACGCCTTTGGTGCCGCCACAGCAGTTTCGTACCGTCGACTCAATGATTCGGCCCTCGCAGTCGGGACAAATGGGCACAAACATCCGAAGCGGGCCGCCAGCTGTGGTTGCGGTCTCGCGGTCGAGTCCCGCCTCAACCAGTGCCTCGATGCCGGCAGCCTCAGCGATAGCGACCGGACGGGTGAGCCAGACATCTCGGGAACCAGTGACGAGCAATCGGTCGCCCGAAACCAGCGACTCTGCCTCGCCTGCGACAGCCTCAGCGGCAGCCGCAGCGATTTCGCTGTCGGTGGCCTCGCGGAGAGACTCCATCTTATCAAGCCACCGCTCGGCGAACGGTTCGGAGAGATGGAGTTCCTCCTCACCAGTGAGCACGCCAGCCGACAGCAGTGCGCCGAGGACTGCCTCAGGATTGTCAGCCTCTCCAAGCGACTCAGAGGCTTCGGGTGGTGAGTGGCCAATGTCGACGCCGAGGCGATCAACGAGCCGCGGAGCGAACTGCGGTGTGTAGGGGAGAACGTAGCCTCGCAGCGCGATGAGCACGCCGCCGATTCCAGCGACCAGCAGGCCGCCAACCGTCGACCGTCGGCCGGCTACCACCGCGGCGACTGCAACAATGCCGGCGTTCAGCACAGTACAGGGCCAACAGCGGCGCGAACCGGTATAGGCTGGGTTCCGAAGCGACGAGACGACCTCACGGAGCATGCCAAAGACTTTCACTGAACTGTCTTGAGCCTTGCCGAAGCTGTCGACGGGATCATTTATCTGCCGTCCAAACAACTCTATCATGCTTCGGGTTGTTCGTGAAAGCGGTCCTGGACTCCTCGTGCCACTAGCATGGGTGTTTGTCGCGGGCGCACAGCAGGGACTCATCAGCCCACGCTCAATCTTCATCGCCCATCTCGTGATGGCTGGCTTCATCAGCTTCTTCCTGCTTACGGGGTGGGCTGAGATGTCGACGGGCGCGCTCGCGGGCTGGCGGGCAGTGATGGTTGTTGGCCTCGGAATAACACTGGCCGGCATCGCAGGCTTCCTGGTCACGACAGCTTCGACAGTATTCTTGACGACGAGTCTCGTTGGCTGGATGATTCTGCCTGCAGTAGGGTTGGCCTACACCGGGCGGCTACTCGATCAGGCGGCGACTATTTATCTGGCAAGCGCGGCGCTCAGCGGTATTGGCGCAGTCACATTTATATTCTCGCTGCTCGGTGTCGGCCCAGGAGTCGTCGGTATTCTGTTGGTTGGTGTCGGGCAAACGGTTGGAATCGTCGACGCGGTAGTTCGGTTTTAACTATGAGTTGAAAAGTGGTCGATATCACGAGGCCCGATGAAACCGCTTGCCGAGATTGCTCGCCGCAGCAACCGCTCGTGGACGTTGCGTGTCGCAGAATGCGGTGGGACAGGGATTCGAACCCTGGAGGCCAAAGGCCACCTGCTTTCAAGGCAGGCGCAATAGTCCACTCTGCCATCCCACCAACGGGCGAAACTGAGCGACCAAGCATCAAAACGGTTCTGGTCTACGAGTCCGAGCCAACAATGAGTTCCGGCCCCTCGTCGCCGTCGACGACGTCGATTCCTCGCTCGTGGACGAACGTCGCGGTGTACTCGGGGACGATCCGTTCGGCAGTGATCCGCGCTCTGAGCAACGGGATCAGCGACAAGAGATCCACGCCAGTCTCGACGCACGGGCTCATCGGGAGGAACTCCGTATCGAGGCCAGCGTCAGCCGCGCAGTTCGAGAGCCGCTGGAGGTCAATGTCCGCGAAGCTATCGGTAAAATCAATCGGCTCGCTAAAGCCGGCATAGTAGCTCCGACCCTCGGTTGCAGGCCCGATAACGACCTCGTTGGTTCGGAGCTTCATTGCCGCACTGTCGACGATGAGTCGACTCATCAGCGGTGCAGTCCCGAAAACGACTGCCGCTGATTTGACGCCCTCAGTCTCCAAAAGGTGCGTAATCGTGTTGCCCGCCCGCGCCGAGACACTCGAACCGACTTGTGGCTCGAAACGGACGGCAGAGACGTCCTCCAGTGTGTCAGCGGCAATCGACCGGAGTTCGGCAGCTGAATCGATCTCGGTACGGTGCGCTGCTGGAAGCTCCTCGTTGGGCAGATAGTTCACCAGTAGCTCGCCACCTGAGCGGTCGACCGCGAGCAGCGTATCCTGAAGCATTGCCTCGTAGAACTCGGCAGCGTCGGCTTCACTGAGGGGCGTCGAAGCGGCCAACTCGGAAAGTACCAGACCCGGTCGCGGCGGCCGTGCGAGAACAGCGATGACAGTCATACCAACTCATTGGGCGGCGATGTCTTGAACGCGATGATACAGCCCGAGAAATCGACTGCTGTCGAACCAAGTGGTCCGTTGGTAGTCAGTTGCTACTGGCTTGGTAAGATGGGGCTAGCTTCCGATATGGGTTGTTAGCGACTCTGTCGACCCTTCGTCTGCCGGTAATCCCGCGAAAAGACGTTTTCCATCACGTGCTCGACGAACGCCTCGCTGTCGGCGTCAGTCTGGGCGTCGAGTTCATACATTGGGATGAGTTCGAACCCACGACCACGAATCGTGGTCGCATGCTCGGTCTCGATATCGAAGCTCTCGGGTTTGCGCGTGGTGTACTCCATGGCCAGCGACTCAAGAACGCGCTGGCCGATTGGGACGATAATTTGGGGGTTGATCATCCTGATTTCGGCGTTGAGATACGGCTCGCAGGTATCGATCTCCTGTTGGGTGGGCGGTCGCTCCGGGTCTCGACAGCGGGTGAGATACGTACAAAAGGCGTTCTGGATGTCCGGCCTGTCGACGTCGGGCTCGCTGCGGGCAAAGCCCAACTCGCCGAGAATCCACTGCAGTCGACGGCCTGCCTCGTCGCCAGTAAACGGGATCCCGCTTTCGTCTGCCCCTTTGTGCGGGCGTTCGGCGATAAACAAAAACTCGCCGCCGACATCGCCGTAGCCATGAACGACGTTCGTTCGGTTCTCACAGAGCCCACAGTTGGTACACTGCTCGTCCATGCCGAAGGGGTTCTCTGGGTCGGGCTGGTGTGCGTCCACAGTCGGTGGTGGGTGCCCGAAACCAAAACCGTACGGGTGCGCAGCCGGTTGCGTAGACAGTGACTACGGCGAGGTTAGACGCCGACTAACACGAGCGCCTGGTCGGCTTGGTCGGCGAACTCTTCGAGTTCTGGGCCGTAGACGGTGACAACGTACAGGAGCGCGAGCAAAATGGAGTTGTACAGCCCGTGGATAAGCGCGACAACAGTCAAATTCTCGGTGTACTCGTAGATTGCACCGAAGATGAGCGAGCCGCCGAACAGCGCGACCATCGATGCGGCGACTGATGCGACACCAGCACCACCGAAGCCGTGGGCCGGAATGTGAATCAGCGCGAAAATCACGCTTGCAAGGACGATGGCCGCGAGAGCCCCAAACGATTCACGCAGCCGACGCTGGATCACACCCCGGTACAGCAACTCTTCGAACGGGCCAACAATCAGAAACATCAACGGGATCAGGTACAGATACAGCCTCGGATCGATATCGCCCAGCCCGCCGAGGGCGTGCTCGGAGGGCTCGACGCCCAAAAGAAGGCTCAACTGTGAGATCATCGCCGTCACGAAGATAATGCCGAACGGCGCGACGATGATTATCGCGGTCTCGACGAGCGTGGGTCGACGGATCTGGACGTACTCGATGCCGCGACCCGTATACCACAGATAGAGTGCCGACAGCCCACCCATCCCGACGACCTGTCCGATGAACAGCTCAAGGCTGATCAGTGCAAATGGGGCGTCCGGAATCGGAACCCCTAACCACCGACCGACCAGCAACAGCGGCAGCAAAATAGCCAGCGAGACCACAGTCGCACCGAAGCCGAGACCGACAGCGACGCCAGTGGTCCGCAGCTTCTCGCGTGTCGGATCAGTCGCAGTCTCAGATTCGGTTTCGCCGTCGACTGGTGTCGCCTCAGAGCGTTCCTCATCGGGAACGTCGGCCTGCGGATCGTCTGGGGAAAATTCGTCGGGACGAGAGTTGTCGTCCGGGGCAGTCATCGCCGATCACCCTCCCGGAAGAGACCAGCACACATCTGCGGAGGACACAGTGACTGAGGCGGGTATTTCATGGCTTGTGCTAGCTGTGCAACGACGAAAAGTCCGTGGTTTCACAATCGAAAGCTGTCGCCGGCCGGTTGGTCGACCGTAGCGCGCACAGCGTATGGCGTTCGGTAGCGCCTCGGTGTTGGTGAACCACACCTCAGAGCCAGCCGAAAACGACGGCGACCCAGCCAAGCGTCACAAGCAACCCGAGTCCGAACAGTCCGGAGTTCGCCAGCCGACTGTTTGCGTTGGCCAGCGACACCGAAACCGTCCGTCGCGAAAGCGGCCACAGGTACGGCACCCCCGCCGGAGTGAGCGTGTCTGCGAGCAGATGGGCGACGACGGTAAGCGAGCCAATCACAAAGCCGAATGTCGCAAGCGAGAGACTGCTCGAAACAACCATCTCGGCGGCCGTCCCGACTGCCCAGCCAACCGCACCGACCAGCCCGGCAAACAGCAGCGAGTGGGTTGGCCCTCGGTGTTCGACGATCGGAAGTCGGTGATCAATGTCGGGCAGCATCGTAAACCAAACCAGCAGAAAGCCACCAATGAACGCGAGCCACGGATAGCCATCCACAACCAGCGTGTAGCCAACCGGCCCGAAAACAAGCAACGAGACGCCGAGATGACCCTTTTTATACATACCGGTGGGTGGCCGTCGGGCAGCAAAAACGATTCGACTCGGTGAGTATCAGGTCGACGAGAACGCAGACGGCTGTGAAGGTGTCAGTCGCTCGCCTGAGAGAATCACCCATGATGCTACGGTTTAATTGCATGGGGCCCTAATTACGCCTGTGTCTGAAAATTCAGGGCGGAAAAACCTCCGCATGCCGAACGACGACCAGATGTTTGCAGTCGTCACCGATATGCTCGGCGGTGGCCGAGTTCGACTCCGGTGTAACGACGGCAAAGAACGAATGGGCCGTATTCCCGGGCGAATGCGCTTCCGAACGTGGATCAACGAGGACGACGTCGTCCTCATCGAGCCATGGGACTGGCAGGACGAAAAAGCAGATGTCGAATGGCGCTACGACAGCCAAGACGCTGCACAGCTTCGGGACGAAGGCCACATCAACTAGGCCGCTATTTTTGACGGCCAGTACCACTGTCCGAGAGCGATCGTTCTTCTCAGTCGGTCGACCGCGTCGTCGTCTGAATGGGGGCTGATTCGTTTCTGGAGATGACTGTACTGTCGGGCGTCGAAGACGGCTCCAACGTGTTGTCGGCGTTCTCGATGGCCTCCTCAACTGGGGGGAACGAGAGTGTTACAATCGAGCCGTGTGTCTCTTTGGTTTCGATGGTAAGTTCGCCGTCCATTCCCTCGACAATCCATTTGACCAGCCACAGCCCTAGTCCGCTGATGTGTTCGAGCGGCGTCTCAATGCCGGCGGTGATAACCCGCCGTTCGGCCTCCGGAATGCCCGAGCCGTTGTCGCTCACCGTGAGTTCGACCTGGCCGCTGTCGGCAGAGTAGGCCGCGACGATGTTGACTTCGGGTGTCGATCTGTCGTTGTGTTCAAGTGCATTCTCGATGAGGTTGCTGACAGCCGTCCGAATAAGCGTATCACCCCAGATCGAGACGTCTTCAAGCCGGGTTCGGATCGAGGCGTCAGGATACGTTTCGTGAATCGACTGGGCTTCTTCACGGACGATTCGGGTGAGCTCGATTCGCTGGAAATCGCGGTCTCGGCCGTGGAGTCGTTGATCGATTTTGCGGACTTTTTCGCCGAGTTGGACGAGGTTGCTCGCTTTCTGTTCGATTGTCTCGGCGTGTCGAACCCGGTCGTCATCAAGCATCTCGACGAGGATTTGGGCGTGGCCGACGACGACGTTCATATCGTTTCTGAGGTCGTGTCTGAGCACGCGGTTCATCACCCGTCGACGCTGTTGGTGACGATATCGCAGGCTGATGTCGCGTAGCGTGATGATAACGCCATCAGTCGACGGCGTCGACTGGCTGCCACGGACCGTTGTCTCGACCATTCGCCAATCGCCGTCGCCGGCGTTGAGCCGATACTCCGAGTGAACAAGCTTGTCGCTGCCGGTGACGGCCTCGATTTCGGCCGAAAGCGACTCAATGTCGTCGACATGGAACAGCGTTTCGACATCCCGACCGACGAGTTCGAGTTGGGTGTAGTTCAGTTCGCTTTCGACTGCCGGACTCGCATACGAGATCTGTCCGTTCGCCTCGGCGATTAACACAACATCACTGGTGTGTTCGATAACGGCCTGGAGTTCGAGTTCCTGTTCGTGCTGGGTCGTCACATCTCGGAACACCAGTAGCTGGCCTTCGACTGCGGTCTCAACCGGAACTGGCTCAGTGCTTACAATAAACTGTGCATCGTCAAGAATCAACTCGACACCCGAAGGATGCGGCCGAAGCTTTCCGCCGCCATCTGTGCGGGGCGTATTTGTTTGCTGGCGTGTCGTTAGCAGGTTCTCCGGCAGCCCATCGTCGACCGAGAACTTCAGGAGCTGTTCACCGCAGGGCAACACAGCCGCGGCATCGCGCCCGATAACAGGCTCCGGAAGCGACAACTGTCGACGGGCGGCCGTGTTGGCGATCCGGATGCGGCTCTCGTCGTCGATCAGTACGACGCCGTCTTCCATCGTCGAGAGCACCCGATTGCGCGCAGTCGGCAGCATGTCGAACAGTCGGTAGCGCGCAATCGCGACCAGCAGGATGATGTTAGAGACACCGAACAGCAGCGGCGTCGAGCCGAGCGCAGCCGATGACAGCTCGAAAAGCTGTTCGAGCGGCCCGACAAGCGGAACCATTCCGGCAACAATAATCGCTAACAGTTGAGGATGGTAGGCCGGATCAGTATCACCGAGCAGCCGAACCAACAACAGCAACCCGGCGTTTGCCAGCAAGAACAGATACACCAGATGGAAGACGAACAGCGGTCCGAGTTGGGGAACGACGCTTTCGAAGCCACCAACAACGCCGATCGAATCACCGCCCAAGAACAGGCCATGCGAGGCCGTCGTCATGGCGAACACCAGTATCACCACCGGCTCGATAGCCAACAGCCCGAGCGTCGACCGGCTCAAGAGCTCGTCGCGGCCGGTGTAAGCGAGAACGAACACGAACCACAGCGTAATGTACGGAATCGAGCCGAACCACATCAGCGCCAGTGCATCATAGCTGTAGGC
>PWFE01000166.1 GCA_003554115.1 Haloferacaceae archaeon
ACTAATCAACGGGTTGGCGGAATCCCCGGTATCCTGACCACAAAGAAACTGCTTAGTCCGGCTGTCCAGTGTTGGCGGCCTGTTCGTATGGTTCACTGCCGCAGTTGTGGCAAGGACCGTGCTCGTAGGTAGGATCGCCGCAACTGCCGCACTCGAACGCTTTGGGACCTCTATCACTCATGGTCCGTCTCACCGGCGGTAGCGGACTCTGTATTATTTCTTCCTGGAGGCTCGTCGCTTCCCTCCAGGTCTTCGATACACAGCTCACACAGATCGCGGTTATCAACCGGTCTAACGGCTGGATTCCCACGACATATTTCACACAGCGGAGCTTCCCCAGTTAATTCGCTGATTGTATCGTCTTCGGGATCGCCGACGAGCCGCCCGGTCTCTTTGTGTAGGTGGCTCCAGGTCATCGGTCCGACTCCTCCTCACTGTCGGTCTGATCTAACCATGATCTAAACGACCACTCACACGAATCGCAAAAGTCGACGAACTCGCCTCCTTTGGACTCGTAGTGGTGTGTTGCCTCTTGGCCGCAGCGATTACATTCTACAGTCATTGGTCCGGCTCTCCGGTAGTCTCGGCCCGGCTCGACGCTTCGGCTTTGCGCTGTTTGCGGTCCATCGACTCGGCGTACTCGGTCGCGTTGTAGGCGTTCAACGCCGCGCCCGACAGTCGACTGTTGATCTCGCGCAGCTGCTCGCGGGCGTCGACGACCTCCGGCGGCGTAAACGCATCGTCCTCGGGGTCGAGTTGGTCGATCACACCCGATAACTCCTGGCTCACGTCGGTGATCTCGTCGTACAGTTGGGTGGCTGTCTCAGTGGTCATTGTCGTGGTTCTGCGTGGTCGTTTTCGTGGTTCTGCTCGGCTGTGTTTAGTAACTCGACGACGACATCATCAAAGGTGTCGCCCGGCTCTTTTCGGGCTGTGAGCCGCTTCCACGTCTGTTTTGAGAGGTCTACTGTCACCACATCCGTATATCATCCTGTAGCGTTATAAAATTGTGGTCTTACAATATCACAAGAAGACAGGATACAGTAGTTTGTAGCTTGACAGTGTTTGTATGGTTACAATGCAAGTCGACGATGAAGTCTGGCGGTATCTGACTGTGCGCAAAGATCCCGGCGATTCCTTGAACGATGTCGTTCGCCGCGAGTTGGGGCTCGATTCGGAGCCCGACGTTGAAACCATTCTTTCGGAGTGGCAGCCAGACGAGGAGGTCGACGACGACCGAGCTCGCGGTGAGACGCGGCGCGCGTATGAGTGGTTGCTCGAACAGCATGGTCGACGGTCTAAATCAGAATTCCAATCCGCGCTGGCCGGCGATTCGGGGATGAACCCCGTCGGCTGGTGGGAGCGGGCTGTGTTACCCGGACTTCAAGAGCTGGCCGAGCGTGGCGTGGTCGAATACCGCGCTGGGCATCACGACTACAAAGCGGTTGAGTAGCGGTTTTAGAGAGAATATCTGCCGGTTGTAGTCTCTGTTATTATCCCATCTTGAATAAGTTCTTTAATACCACTTTCAACCGACGCGTTACAGTTGTTGTAAGAGTATATGGTTTTGATAGACTCTATTCCGATACTTTCGGGTTGTGGTCCTCCTGTGTTGTGTTTTATGATAGATAAAACACGTTTTGAAGCCTCAATTTTTTCTTTTTCGTATTTAGGTATCTGTTCTACACCAGCCCTATAGCTCCGTTTTAGTGATCTTTTGAATTTTTTTGGATAACCGTCTTTTCGAATCCACTCCCAAAGAGGTATTTCAGAATCTACGCATTTCTTATTGGAAATTGACGCTAAGTACTCATCCTGTTTGTATCGACGAAACAGAGATTGCCATTCAGCAGATTCCCACATTTCTAAGGCGTTTTTATCGAAGTATTCACTCGGTATCTTTGCTGGAACGTGGCCAGACAATTCAGACCTAAGTAACTCTAACTCAGGTTCAACGTGTGTCTCGACGTGTAAATACCAGGGTACTGGCGGAGCAAATAGTGAGATACTTGCGGACTGTCGAGCACGATCTCGAAAGTCGACTTCATTTAGCTTGCATCCTTTATCCGTGAAATCTTCTTTGCGTAGCCATGCGACCGCTATATCCTGTTTTAGATAGTCTTTTGTTGTTGACCGGATGTCTTTGTCTAAGTTTCTGTGTTGAACTTCAATCGCTAACCCTATGCCAAGTTGTTCGTCTCTGTCTTGAAATATTACAGCTGAATCAGCGTCTCGGTATTGCTTTTCGGTGTGTGGTGCCGAGAAACGTTTTTCAACCGATACTTCTGCGATGTTTTCAAACTCTTCACTAGCACGCTCGGCTGCGAAGTTTTTCCATTTTCTGTGTTCGTCACTTTCTCCACCGGAACAGTCGTGTTCGCCAGCATATCCGGTGGAGCCTTTCATGTTTCGGATGTGTTTAAAGTGTCGAGCCGTTCCGTCATCGCCTTCTCTCCACACCCTCATACGCTCACCACATTCCAGACAGTATGCGTCTGTTTTGTGTGGAACTTCGAACGCGCCTCTCTCTTCGCCTTCGTAAATTGCCGTGTATGCCATCTTAGGAGAGTCTTAGATGGTCAGTGGCGGGTTCGTACACGTCGCCTTTTCGCCGTAGCTTTTCGATTTCTTCTTCCGCCTTCGAGCGGTCGATGTCGAGGTTTTTGGATCGTTCTAAGACCTCGTCGACCGGCGCGCCGTCGTCGTACTCGGCTGC
>PWFE01000060.1 GCA_003554115.1 Haloferacaceae archaeon
AGATGCCACGCACCAAGCGTGTTCGTCGAAAACCGAGCGTGAACCAACACGAGCGTGCTCGTGACGCGCTCGTCAGTTAGATCAGGGTAGTAGCCGGCGAGCTGTTCGCCCTTCAGGAGTCCTTTATAAACGACCGTCTTGCGGTCGAGCGAACAGATGTAGAATCGCCCCGAATCGTCGACCGCGTCGACCTCGGCTTCGATTGCCTTGCGTGCGAGATACAGCGCCCGGTCGAACTCGTCGGCCGACAGCTCGGTTGTTGGTGTGACGAACACCTGTTGGACGTCGGGTTCCGACTCGACAGCGGTTTTGCCCAGATCGCTGTTGTCGGTCGGAACATCGCGCCACTCGAAGACCTCCAAGTCGTAGTCGTCCAGTTTGGACTCAACGAGGTCGACGAGGTCGGCGCTGAGTGCGTCGTCTTGGGGCATGAAAATTGAACCGACAGCGTACGTCTCCGGCAGCTCGCCGACGACATCCGCAAAAAACTCGTCGGGTCGCTGGATGGTGATGCCCGCACCGTCGCCCGTATCCGGCTCTGCACCCGTGGTCCCTCGGTGTTCGAGATTACAGAGCAACTCGATTCCGTCTTCGACGACGCTGTGCGAGGCACCGCCGTCGAGGTCGACGACCGCGCCGACACCGCAGTTTGATCGCTCGTCAGTTGGGTCCACGAGCCCGACTGACCCAACCGAATCGTGTGGCCCATTCGCATGGGTATCACTGTGTGACTTGGTCATACACACCTAAAGCAGGCACCTGAATAAATGCCTACTCCTGAAGGAATAAGGGTTCCTTAACCACATAATAGGAACTCGAAGGTAATTGATCTTCAGGATACGTCCTGATAGTCCATGGACGTCCGCGCTCTGCTGTTCAAATAACTGTACAGAACGCAACTACCTAAAGCTAATGGTTAGTGTATAATTTAGTAATTCTTCGCAAAGTAGGCAGTCTGCGTTGCTTTGTCACCACAGATTGCACATTCGTCATCATCGGAAACGTCCTCCTCGTCGTCGAACGGACACATGACGATCTCCGCGGAGAGTGGTTCCTTGATCGGTTCTTCGCAGGCCTCGTCGCCACACCACGGTACCTTCACATAGCCATTGTTTGGCCCGAGAGTTCCAAGGATCTCTTCACGGGAGTTAGCTTCGCGGACGTTTTCGTCCAGATTCTCCTCGGCGGTAGCGTACAGTTTGGCGTACACCTCGTCGAAATGATCCTGTACCGTCTCGGCAATCGCCTCGCGGTTCTCGACAGTCGACTCGCCGTCGGGGCGGTGGACAACGGTGATCTCGTCGTCGTCGACCTCGTTTGGCCCGATTTCGAGTCGGACGGGGACGCCTTTGAGCTCCCATTCGTTGAACTTGAAGCCGGGATTTCGTTCGTCGCGGTCGTCGAGTTCGACGCGGATGCCTGCCTCCGAAAGTTCGTCGTAGACACCTTCTGCGTATTCGAGGACTTCTTCTTGGGTGTCTTCCTGCCAGATCGGGACAATGACAACTTGTTCGGGAGCCACAGTTGGCGGCAGCACGAGTCCTTGGTCGTCCGAGTGAGTCATAATCAGCGCGCCAATCGCACGCCACGAGAGTCCCCAAGAAGTCGTATGAGCAGGTTGAGTGTCTTCGTTTTCGTCCGAAAAGGTGATGTCGAACGCTTCGGCAAACGAGGTCCCAAGGTGATGGCTGGTGCCGGCCTGGACGGACTTGCCGTCCGGCATCAGTGCTTCGACGGTCGTCGTCGTCTCCGCGCCGGGGAACTTGTCGTGATCCGGTTTCTGGCCTTTGAGCACGGGAATCGCCAGCAAGTCCTCGTACAGTTCGGCATACTGTTCGAGCCGGGTCATCGTTTCGTCCCAGGCTTCGTCATGGGTTTCGTGGGCGGTGTGGCCTTCCTGCCAGAGGAACTCCTTGGTGCGGAAGAAGGGCTTGGTCTCGGTGGCCTCCCAGCGGACAACCGAACACCACTGGTTGACTCGCAGTGGGAGATCACGGTGACTGCGGACCCACTGGGCCATATACGGCGCGATAATGGACTCGCTGGTCGGGCGGACGGCCAGACGTTCTTCGAGTTCGTCGTGGCCGCCGTGAGTGACCCACGCCACTTCAGGATCGAAGCCCTCGACGATGTCCTTTTCGCGTTCGAGATAGCTCTCGGGGATCATCATCGGGAAGTAGGCGTTCTGGACGCCCGTCGACTTGAATTTCTGATCTAATGCCTGCTGGATATACTCCCACAGCGCGTAACCGCGCGGGCGCGTGACGATGAACCCGCTCATCCCCTCGGGGCCGTAGTTGGCCAGGCCGGCTTTCTGGACGACCTCAGCGTACCACTCGCCGGTGTTGTACTGCTTGCGTTTGGTGATGCCTAACTCTTGGTCGCTGTCGCTACTCATTGGCGAATTTGCGCAAGCAGGACAAATAAACTCGGTGTGTTTGCCGTCAAGACTGGTCTGTGCATGCGTGTGAGTCTCATCACAGCGTCCATGGTATCACGACTCGGAGAAGTCTTATCCGTTGAGGGGGTGTACATTTGATTGCAATGGCAAACGGAAAAGTTGATTTCTTCAACGACACTGGCGGCTACGGTTTCATTTCGACGGACGATTCTGACGACGATGTATTCTTCCACATGGAAGATGTCGGCGGCGAGGATCTGACTGAGGGCGAGGAGA
>PWFE01000030.1 GCA_003554115.1 Haloferacaceae archaeon
GAAGACAGTTCCGTCGAAACCGATCATGATCTACTGCGGTATATTGCCCTCGAAACCAATCCTGACGAGACGGTTGAGGTGGAGATTATTCGTGACGGTAATCGACAGACTGTTGAAGTGACACTGGGCGAGCGGCCGTCCTAACTGCTCGCGAGAGGGGTCCGACGGGCTACGTCTCGTAGCCTTCTTGTCGGAGGATAATCACCATCGACAGTCCCGAGACAACCAATAAAATCAGCGCAGGAATCGCCGCATAGCCGTACAGGCCGGCGGATTCGGCCGCCCAGATCCGCGTTACCAGCGTCTCGAATCCAGTCGGTCGCAACAGCAGCGTTGCGGGTAGTTCTTTCATCGTTGTCAGAAACACGAGTGCGGCACCAGCAACAACACCGGGTGCGATCAGCGGCAAGATCACCTGTCTGAACGTCTGTAGTGGGCTGTTGCCCAACGTTCGTGAGGCTTCTGTGAGTCGTGGATTCACCTGCAGAATCGAGGTTCGCGTCGAGCCCACCGACTGCGGAATGAATCGAACCACGTAGGCAAACACCAAAATCGGAATCGACTGATACAGACTGAGTTCGAGACCGCCAACCGAGAAGCCGCCGTAGTTGGCTCCGAAAAACACCAACGCGAGGCCGATTACGATGCCGGGCACTGCATACCCGACGTAGGTCGCACGCTCGAAGATGCCGCCGGCCGACGAGTCGTACCGCGCCGACAGATACGCAACCGGAATCGCGGCGATGCCGGCGACGATGGCGGCCGCCAGCGCGACGTAGACGGAATTAAGAACGTGAGCCCACTGGAACTGGAAACCCGAGGGCACGTCGGTCTGGCTCGTCAGGAGCCACTGAAAGAAGGTACCGACCGGCAACACCAGCGTGAGAAAGCCGATCAGCCCACAGAAAGCCATCGCAGGCCACTTCCAGCCGCCGAGTTCGATTCGGTGGGTGCCGCCACCGCCGCCGCTGTTGTCGCTGTACAGTGTTTCGTTGCCACGCACACGGGATTCAACGACGAGAATAAACACGGTCAATGCGACCAACTGCAAGGAGAGAAACGCCGCGTAGTCGCCGCCGCCCAAACTCCGGTGTTCGAGATAGATCTGCCGCGTGAATACTTCGGCCTGCATAAATGCAGGCGTCCCGAAATCAGAGACTGCATAGAGGGCAACGAGCAGCCCACCAGCAATGATCGCTGGACGAATCTGTGGCAAGGTGATCTGCTTGAACGTCGACCAGCGACCGTGGTTGAGCGTTCGGGCGGCGTCGATCAGCGATTTGTCGAACGTTTTGAGCGCAGCGCGGGTGGTGATATAAATATAGGGATAGGTGTACAGCGCGATGACGACTGTCGCGCCGTGAAGGCCGTAGATCGAGGGTAGCGACTCGACGCCGAGCGGTGCGAGAATCGACTGGAGTTGGCCCTGTGGCCGAAAGATTGCGACGAACGCGAACGCCCCCAGATAGCTCGGGATTGCCAGCGGGAGGGCAACAACGATCGTCCAAAATCTCCGGTAGGGCAGATCAGTTCGAACAGTCAAAAAGGCGAGCGGGACCGCAATCAACAGTGACAACAGGGTGACGCCGACCATGAGCGCGATGCTGTTGGCGGCAATTTCGAGCGTGCGGAACCGAAACAGAATACTCCCTGCGCGAGTCGGCTCAACGCTGAACGCACGCAAGACGATCCACGTCAGCGGAAACACCATCGCGGCTGCAACCGCGCCACTCAGCAAGGTGAGCCCGAGTTGGCGAGTGTTCGTCTCCGTGGTCCCGGATGTGTTAGTTGCCATGAATCTGCGGCCGTGAGATACTGACCGTCGGCCGCCGACGGTTTTAGGGCTTCCTAACTTGTCGGGGCGTCTGCGGTGTGGGTTCGCTGTGTGAGGTTACCTGAGGCCGGCTTCCCGAAGCAGGTCGACGGCGGGTTCGAGATCGGCCAACTCGTTGAGATCGAATTCCGGCGGGTTGATCTCGTCGAGCGTCGGCAGATCACCGACGTACTCAACGCCCTCGATCAGCGCGTACTCGCTGTTCGTCTCGACGAAGAACTCCTGGCCCTCACGCGCCAGCAGGTGGCGGATGAAGTTGCGGGCCAGCGTTTTGTTGTCGCTCGAATCGAGAACGGCCGCCCCGGAGACGTTGAACAGCGAGCCGATATCACCGTCAGTAAACGTCACGTCGACCGGCACGTCGGGCTGGTCGGCGAGTAGTCGACCGATGTAGTAGTGGTTGACAAAGCCAACGGAGACCTCCCCAGCAGCCAGAGCCTCCGGCGTTGTCGAGCCACCAGTGTAGTCGGTGACGCCCGCAGCATCCATATCCTGAAGATACTGGCTGGCTGTCTCGCGGTCGTGTTCGACCATCATCGCCCGAACCCATGCCAGAAACGATCCCGAGTCGACGCGCCAGCCCATCTCGTCGGTGAATCGGTCGTCGTCAGGGTATCCGAAAATGTCAGTTGGGAGGTCGTCTTCGCTCCAACTGTCGGTGTTGTAGGCGACACACCGGGTGCGGCCCGAAACGCCTGTCCAGTTGTACTCGGGGTCTCGCCAGCTTTCGCGGACGACCTCGCCGACATCCGAGGTGAGCGGGGCGGTTCGGCCCAGCCCCTTGAGTGCGCCGAGTGTGCCGGAATCCTGTGTGTACAGTATGTCGGCGGGGCTGTTTTGGCCCTCCTCGTCGATCAGCGACAGGTGTGTTTCGTTGTCTTCGTACCGAGTGCTGATCGTCAAATCGTCATACTGGGATTCGAGTTCATCGAACAGCCCACCGATCTGGGCCTCACGCCGCCCTGAATACACTTCGAGTTCGCCCGACAACTCTGGCAAATCATCCCACGAAGTACCGTCTGCGGTGAGTTCGCTTCCGTCGAAGTCGACCGGTTCAGGATCGACCTCTGCAGTCCCGCCGATGTCGCCGCCCAGACATCCGGCAACACCACCGACGAGCGTGGCTCCTGTAAGCCCGAGAAACCGACGTCGGTTCGGTGTTACAACTTCGTCGACAGGATTGTTGGCTACCATATTTGTTTAGGCTTACCTAAAAAATAAAGCCGTTACGATTTAGGGAGACCAAAACCTGTGTTGATCGACAACCGAGACGTCCGTATTCGAGACGGACGGTGTGTCGACTCTCTGAGCGTGAGTCCAATCAGTCGATTTTCTCGGCGATCCCCACAAGCGTCTGGCCCGCCGTCACCGTCGACTCCCGCGCAATCGAGTAGACGACGCCGGCGCGGTCGGCGGTGGCCTCATCGAGCGACTCGTAGCTTGTCGGCTCATACACCGTCCCGAGATGGTCGCCGGCCTCAACTCGCTGGCCGAGCGTGAGCTCCTCGTCGACGACGAACAGCCCCGAGTCGGCCGCACGCACGCGCCCAAGGTGATTCCGGGCGCGGGTGCCGTCCCACGGGTCGGGCTCACCCGCAAGCAGACCCACCTGTCGACACACATCGAGCAGGCCGTCGAGTCCTGTTCTAATTGCAGCTTCCTCGAGCTGTTTGTTCGAACCGAGTTCCGGCGTGATCGAAGGGATGCCCGCACGGGTGGCGGCCACCCGGAGCTTGCCCGCGAAGTTCCGGTCGACCCACTCTTCGTTGGCCTCCTCGCCGGCAGCTTCAGCCAACAGTAGGTCAGTGCCAAAGGCTTCGGCAAGCCGCCGGGACTCTCGGTCGCCACGGAGATAGACCGTATGAGTCAGCATCTCTGGACTTCCTGTGTGGAGGTCGACAATGGCGTCTGCGCTTTCGATTTCGTCCCACAGCCGGGCGGCCATCCGCTGGTGAATCGATCCCTCAGAATCGCCGGGCCAACAGCGGTTCATGTTCGGGGTGGCCGAATCGATGATTTCGGGTGTGGTGTACGATACCCGATCAAAGGTGAGCGGGTCGGCCACCGGTACGACAATCAGCGTGCCGTTGATTCGAGGGGCGTCTGGGGCGGTGAGTCGACCATGGAGTCGCCGAAGCAACTCGGTGCCGTTGATCTCGCGGCCGTGCTGGGCCGCCTGCACATAGCATGTCGGTCCCTCACCCGTCCCGTAGCGGTGAATGGTGGTTTCGATTCGAACGCCGGAGGGCAACCGCGCCAGCGTCACACGCACAGCAGTGTGCATACCCACTGAGAGGCGTTCCAACACTGTAGTTGTAGACCCTTGTCGACCGGTTTTATGGGGTTGATTCCCTCAGTTGGTGTATGGCAATCGAAACCAGAGAGCATGCTCATCTCATCACCCACGCGCTGGCGACCGATACGCTGTCGACGCTTCGGTCGGTCGAGACCTCGCAGGTCGAGTTTCGGGAGGGACTCGTCCAGTTGGGTCGGCTCTGTGGCTACGAAATTATCGACGGTGTGATGGACACCGAGTTCATCCCGATCCAGACACCGCTTGCAGAGACGACCGGCGAGCGGGTCAAAGGCCTTGAGAACGTTGTCATCATCAACGTGTTGCGGGCGGCCACCCCCTTCGTCGAGGGGCTTCTCACGGCCTTTCCGCGAGCCAAACAGGGCGTCATCTCGGCAGGCCGCGACGAGTCAGCAGGCATGAACGACGACGGTGAGTTTCCGATCACGATAGATTACGTCAAACTCCCTGAAATCACGGCCAAAGAGACGGTGATCGTCGCCGATCCCATGCTTGCGACTGGCTCGACGATGTGTGCGGTGCTCGAACACGTCATCGAGGCAGCCGTCGACTACGAAAACTTGTTTGTGCTCTCGGCGGTCTCGGCTCCGCCTGGTGTCGTCCGGCTCAGCGAGCAGGTTCCCGAGGCCGACCTGCTTACGGTCGCTATCGATGACCGGCTCGACGAAGATGGGTATATCGTCCCCGGGTTGGGCGATGCAGGCGACCGGACCTTTGGCACCACCTAATCGGGATTACTCGATCTCAACCCGGCCGCTGGTCGCATTTAAGAGTCGTTCCCGAAGCGCGGCCGCCTCGTCGACCGGCACCCGAACCGCAAAGCCGGCGCGTTCGTCATAGCTAGCCGCAAACTCGACGTCTTCGGACTCCAGAATCCCGCGTACGGTGCCCGAATCATCATACTCGACGGTTGCCTCGAATCGCTCGTGTGGCACCTGTTCGACGATCCCGGCATCGTCGACGGCTCGCTTGACGGCTCCGGAGTAGGCACGGGCTAACCCGCCGACACCGAGGTTAGTCCCCCCATAGTAGCGCGTGACGACCGCCACGAGGTTCTGGAGGTCCTGCTGGACGAGCACGTTCAGTGCGGGTTTGCCCGACGAACCGCTGGGTTCGCCGTCATCGCTGCACCACTCTCTGAGCATTACTTCGCCCAAGCGGTCGGCCGATGTCTCACCGGCCGGCACGCGGTAGGCCGGGACGTGGTGGGTTGCATCGGGGTACGTCGAGCGAACCTCCTCGATGAATGTCTCGGCCTCTGCGAGGGTGTCGACGGGCTCGACGACAGCAATAAACTCCGAGCCCTGCCGGTCGAGTGTGGCTTCGCCGCGGCCGTCGACGGTCCGAAACGGATCAGTCACACCGCGAATTAGGTGGTAAATATATAAGTACTACTGGTCGTCGACGTCGGCTGTCGGAACCGGCGAGCCGTAGCGGTCGGGGTGATGCAAATAAAACAGCCCGGCGAACGCCAAGATACCGAGCAGTTCGGCGAGCTTTGAGACTGCCGCCAGCGGATCGCCAGCCAGCGACTCAAGTGGTGCGGGCGTCACCAGCAGATAGCCGACCAACAGCGCGGCAAGAATCCCACCGCCAAGCGCGCTGAGTCGACGGTAGTGGTAGCCGCGAAACAGGGCCGCTGCAACGGCGACCAACACCAGCGCGGCTGGCACGAACAGAAACGGTCGACTGTCTGCGACCGGATTGAACAACAGAGAGACTGAGAGCCGCGGAATCGCCCAGAGGAGATGGATCGCCGCGACGACGAGTGTGGCCTGAATCGCAAGCAGTCGACACACGCGTTCGACCAGCGGCGACATCAGAACTCGACCCGGCGGACAAAGGGTAGTTCGCGGATCGAGACCAACAGCTCGCCCGAAATATCCTCGTCGGTGATCACGTGCAGCCGCGGCTCGTCAGTGAACTCGGGGTCCTCGCTGATGATCTGGCGGATCGAGATGTCGTGGTCAGCAATGAGTTCCGAAACGGTGGCGACAATGCCGGATTCGTCTGCGGCGTCGACCTCGACGGTCATCACTGTGAGATCCAATACGGGTGCGAGATCCCGGAGGCTCGGAATCGCCGAGATGTTCTCGAAAATGCGCCGGAGTTCAGGGTCACTGCGGATGGCGTCAGTTGTCGAATCGACTACTCGGCGGTCGACATCGATTTCGCGGGCGATTCCGGTGTAGGGGATTTCGATGCCACCCGAGACGACCCGGCCCTCCTTGTTGACCGAAAAGCCGCGTTCGAGTAGAAGCCGGATAACCGCCTGCTGGCTCGGGCTTCCCTCGAACTTCTCCATTATTTCATCGAACACGAGTAGGAACCTCCTAACGGTGGTGAGTGGGTATTCATGCGAGGCCTACAGCTCGCCTTTCGTGCTTGGGGTGTCGCTCCGTCGACCGTCGATCTGCGTGGCGTCGTCGAGTGCGCGCGCAAGGGCTTTAAATAGGGCTTCGACCTCGTGGTGAGCGTTGGTTCCCGAGACGATTTCGGCGTGGAGTGTCACCCCGGCGTTGAGTGCAAGCGACTCGGCGAAGTGGCGAGCCATATCGCTGGTAAACTCGCCGATCTGATCCTGTGAGAACTCGCCGTCGAACGCGAAGTAGGGTCGACCACTGACGTCGACGACGACCGAGGCGACCGCCTCGTCCAGCGGGACTCGTCGGTCGGCATACCGGACGATCCCGCGTTTGTCGCCGAGAGCCTCCTCAAGTGCTTTGCCGAGAGTGATCCCCACGTCCTCGACGGTGTGATGATCGTCGATTTCGAGATCGCCATCGCATCGGACAGTGAGATCAAACAAACCGTGTTTGGCCAGTGCACCCAGCATGTGATCGAAAAAGCCGATTCCCGTCTCGACCGTCGACTCGCCGTCGCCGTCGAGATCCAGCGTCACCTCGATGGTCGTTTCGCTCGTCTCGCGGCTGAGTGCTGCGGTCCGTCTCTCGCTCATAAGCCTACTGAGACACGCGGGGGATATGGTGGTTGCGCTCGGCTGTGGCACGCAAGCGCCACGCGTTCGATTAGTTGACCGCCTCGCGGGCGGCATCGAGCGTAAACGCTCCCTCGTACAGTGCGGTCCCAACAACGACGGCGGCCGCACCCGCATCCCGCAGGGCGAGCATATCTTCGATGGTTGCGACTCCACCGCTGGCGACGACCGGGATCTCGACGGCCGCACAGACCCGACTCACCAACTCAGTGTTGACGCCCTCCAGTTGTCCTTCGACGTCGACGTCAGTAAACAGAATCGCACCGGCACCCAACTGTTCGTAGCGTTCTGCGGCCTCAGCGGGATCAAGTCCGGTTGATTCGGTCCATCCAGCGACCACGACTTCACCATTCTTCGCATCAAGGCTCACCATTACCGAGCCAGGATATCGCTCGGAGATCTCGGCGACAATCTCTGGGGTTTCGACGGCCGCGGTGCCCAGAATAACGCGGTCGACGCCGAGTTCGAGGAGTTCAAACGCGTCGGCGGCCGTCCGAATTCCGCCACCGATCTGGAGGTCGACCTCGCTTGTTTCGATAATCGTCTCGAAGGCCGCACTGTTGACGCGCTCGCCTTCGAATGCGCCGTCAAGATCGACCAGATGGAGCGTCTCTGCGCCTTGGCCGACCCACTGGTCGGCAGCCGTCTGCGGCTCGCCATAGCGTTTTTCGGTGCCGCGTTCGCCCGCGACGAGTTGGACGACCTCGCCGTTTTGGACGTCGACTGCCGGAATCACCTCGAACTGCGGAAATACTGCGGTCATATGCAGTCGTTCGACGGTCGGGTGGTAAAACACGACGGTTGCGGTCGAGAACGCTACCAGCTGTTCAGATCGCCAGAATAATTGCAACGACCTCACGGGTGAAGATGGCGACCAAACAGCCCAGCCAAGTCAACATCACGAAATGGATGTAGGCGGTCGCCTTGTTGCCGCCGTCGATGGTTCGGATCATCACCGCAGAGAGGGCGGCATTAAACAGGATAACAAGCAACAGCAGGTACTCGATCAACGGGATGTTGTACGGGTCGGGATGAATGATCTGGCCCACATCGAACTGGTCGACATCGAGGTCCGTCGAGAAGTCGGCCAGAATATTGACGACTTCGAGGCCAATAAAGAACGCGAATGTCGCGGCGGCTGTAATCCCGTACAGCAGGCCGATAAGCGTCGTCGTCGCCTGTTTGCGCTTGGTCCGAAGCTGGTTGATCGCGTTCATATTCGAACTGATCACCTCGCCGAGCAGCTTCGTGTTCCCACCCATCTGTCGGCCGACCAGAAACATCTCGCTGAACTTCTGGATGAGATACGACCGACACTCGATACTGAACTCACCCCACGCTTGATCCGGATCGAGCCGCATTCCGAGCCGCCGGTACAGTCGGTTGACTTTCGGCGAGAGCGCGCCGAAATCTTTTGTACGGAGCGTTTCAAGGACTGCCGAGGTTGTCGCCTGCTTGGCGTGTTCGGCCGCCCCCAACGACCGAATGAAGTTCGGGAACTGATCGTCGCGTTTGTGGATCGTCTGTTCTTCGTTTCGCAGGACGATTCCGGTCACCAACAGCGGCGTGACTGGAAAGCCAATGTACACCGGCAGCGGCACGCCATCGAGGAAAAACAGCAAGCCGTCGACGCCCGGACCAATGCCGAGAAAGCCGAAACCCATAAAGAACACCAGCAGCATCGAGCCGATGCCACCGAACGCCAGCGAGCCCCAGAGCTTGCGGTTTTCGACGAAGCGTGCCTCGGGGAAGAACCAGACCGGATCGTACGGTGCCATCGTCCGAATGACGAAAAAGAACCCGAATTGGACGAACATGAACATCACAATTACGCCGACGACCGTCACTGTCGGATTAACGCCGGACAGAATCGGCAGCACGATTGCAAACACGAGTGCGAACGTCATCGAGAGAATCATCGACATGTAGAGGTCTTTCATCACCTCGATGTTGTCGAGCGACCCCTCGTAGACCGTGCTGTACTGTTCCATGAGGATGTCCTGTTCATTGATCATGAAGTCCTTCATCTCTTGGCCAGCACCCATGATGTAGCCCAACCGCTCGAAAAAGTCTGCCAGTGCTTTGGATGGAACCTCCTTTGCCCGCCGTCGACACGCCTCGTCGAGACTCTGATTCCAGGTGTCGACGAGATGAACGACATGGCCCATCTCTTCGGCCAACACTCCGTACTCTTCTTCTCCGGCCAGCGTTCGGAACACCTCCATTCGGTCAATGTTGGTCATCGACAACACTGTCATGTGCGTCATCACCAGATGAAACTGGTTTTCGATCTGGATGCGGCGCTGGCTCAGATAGATTTTCGGGTAGATCACCGCGGCTCCGAACAACAGCAACCCGAGCATTGGCAGCGGGAGTCGAATGATAATGGGTACTGTCAGCAACACTGCTCCTGCAATCGTCGCAAGAAACAGCACAAATGCGGGCGCCAGCACCGCCAGTAGATACCGCTTGCGTGACATCTCCAATTCGTCGTACGACGCAAGCACTTCAGCAGTAAACGTCAGCAGTGTATCGAGTCGGTCAGTCGACTGCTCGGTTTGGGTCGCCATACGGCTCGCTACTCACCAGTAATTGGCGAGGGGCGCATCGAGAAAGGCAGTCCCTCGACGCCATCCCGCTGGAAGGCATCGATTGTCTCGTTGACTTCGTGGTAGCCCAACACGCCCTCTTGGATCATCCGCTCGGTGACCTCTGCGCGGTAGGACAACTGGTCGTAGATGTCTCGTGTATCAGCATAGCCGAGCAGGGTCGCGATCTGTTCTTCGAGCACATACGAGTTGTTCATCCCCTGGAAGACGATCTCGTCTTCGACGGGATCCCAGGTAAAGACCTCACGCGTGACGACGCCGTCCATCTCTTTGGAGTAGCCTTCGATCTCTTGGACACTGGTGACCCGTCGTAGGACTTTATCGCCCTGTTTAACACGGTTCTGGAACAGTGCCACGTCGGCGTTGTCCATGAACGTCTCGGGAACGTTGATCGGATCACCGGTAAACCGCTGAATCATCGAGACGATGTCGCTGGCGTGGAACGTCAGCATGACAGGGTGGCCCGTCTGGGCAGCCTGGAATGCCATCCGGCCTTCAGCACCACGAACCTCCCCGACGATAATGTAGTCAGGACGCGAACGGAGGGCGGCCGCAACCAGATCGAACATGTCGACCTCGCTTCCGGCTTCGCCCTCACGCGTCATCAACTGCTGCCAGGTGTCGTGGGGCGGAAGCACCTCGGCAGTGTCCTCTGCAGTGTAGATTTTCGCATCACGCGGAATGTATGACAAGATCGCATTCAGCGTCGTTGTTTTTCCGGACGCGGTCTCGCCGACAACGAACACCGTCTGTTCGTTCTCCAAACAGAGCCACAGGTAGGCCGCTAACTCCGGCGACAGCGTCTGCCAGTTGGTAATCTGGTTGACCGACAGCGGGACGTCCTCGCTTTGACGGATCGTCAGCGAGGGGCCTTTGATCGAGACATCATCGGAGTAGATGATGTTGACACGCGAGCCATCGGGCAGCGTTGAGTCGACAATCGGATCCGAATCCGAAACGGGATCACCGATTCGTTCGCCCATGTTCCGGAGCCACGAGTCGAACTCTTCGAGACTGCCGAAGTCGACTGTCGTCGGCATCATCCCGAACGTTCCGTGGTCGACGTGACACTCATGAGGGCCGATAACGTGAATATCCTCGTTCTGTGTATCACGCATAACCGGCTCCAGTGGACCGAAGCCGACGATATCCCGGTTCAGCCGGTAGCGAATCGCATTGTACGTCTCGCGGCTGACGTCGATTTTGCCGAGGTTCCAGAACTGTTTGACCCGGTCATAGAAGTTGGTCTCGCCGTCTGTGATGTAGGTTGCATCCTCTAGCAGTTCCTCGATGAGGTCGTCGTAGCCGGATTCATCGGCTGGCGCGCTGTGGTGACCGCTCATCGACAGCAGCTTTCGTTTGACTTTTTCGAGGATTACCGCCTCCGAATCCGACAGCGTCGGCTCGACGGTGTAGTATTTGAGTTTCTGGCCCACATCGCCGTGGACGTGACAGAAAATCGGCCCACCGACCGGGTACAGCACGTTCGGCCGGCGGGTTTCGTAATCGTCGGGACTGTCGACGAGCAGCGGGAACTCCCCGGTGATCTGTTTGAACTTCATCAGATGCTCCCGGAGGTGCGGCCGTCGCATCGCCATCTGTTTGAGTTCGTCGGATGGCTTGGGAGTTCCTTGGTCAGTCATGGCTCTGGAGGGTCCTTATGCAACACTACGGCTCTCAATGACAATACCTGTTCCGGACCGAACGGAAAAACCGATTGTATCGCCAACTTGTTCGCCCATCCCGGCAAACCGTTTGACCTGCAGTTGTCGACGAATGTCGTTGCCGACTTCGATCATCTGGATTTCGATAAACACGTCAGCAATCGACCGGAACGGGCCAATCGCCTCCTCGTCGACGGTCGAGGGGTCGACCGTCAGGACGATGATTTTGCCGTCGGAGATCATACTCCGGAAAAACGAGATGATCTCAAGGGCGGCCTGTCGCTCGTCGTTTTGCCGAACCAGCGACTCGAACGTTGGGTCGTTTCGGAGAATCGCATCGAAGGTATCAATGATGACGATATCCGGTTCCCACATCGTTTCGGCCTCCATCAGGCGTTTTAACAGCTGTTTGCGCTCGGTGTTCTCATTGCCGCCACGCAGTGCGCCTGCACTGTCGAAATCCGCATGGAGAAACAGCAACTCCTCGCGCAACAGTGGCTTGACGATATCGTACGAAAGCGAATGCATCTGGTCGATAAACCCAGAGACGGTGAGCTCGGTAGAGAGGAATGTCACCGAGGCATCCTCTTGGGTGAAGCCGTAGCTGAACCGCTGGCTGATCGCGCTTTTGCCGGCCCCGTAGTCGCCTTCAAGCAGGACGATACTGCCGCGTGGGATACCACCACCCAGTTCTTTGTTCAGCCGGTCGTGGTCCTCCATGCCGAGCGAAATCAGGTTGCGGTGTGCTCTACTCATTATTAGGATCCTCTGAATTCGAACAGCTCTTCATC
>PWFE01000131.1 GCA_003554115.1 Haloferacaceae archaeon
TGTGTAACGTCGAAAGCTCACCCGGCGACGGCGGCAAGTTCGCCCGGTCGACTGGCGTTTCGGCCCAGCTGATGACTCACGACCGCAACGTTGCGGTTGTGCAGCTACCGAGCGGCGAGATCAAACGGCTCAATCCGGGATGTCGAGCGACCATCGGCGTTGTTGCCGGTGGGGGTCGAACCGAAAAGCCGTTCGTTAAAGCCGGTAACAAGTATCACAAAATGAAAGCACGCGGGACGAAATACCCCCGCGTCCGCGGTGTTGCGATGAACGCGATCGACCACCCATTCGGTGGCGGTGGCCGCCAGCACCCCGGTAAACCGAAATCCGTCTCGCGGGATGCTCCGCCAGGTCGGAAAGTCGGTGACATCGCCTCAAAGCGAACTGGCCGAGGCGGTAAAGGAGGACGTGACAAATGAGCAGCACAGACTACCGAACTGGCCGAGAAGGCGAGTTCACATACCGCGGTCACACGCTCGACGAGCTCGAAGAACTGGGGCTCGACGAGGTGGCAGAACTGCTTCCCGCACGACAGCGGCGAACCATTCTCCGTGGTCTCTCCGAGGAACACCAGAAACTCCTGGACAAAGCCGAGGGAAAGACCGACGAGGAGACCGCAAACAACCCGATTCGAACACACCTGCGGGACATGCCAGTCCTGCCGGCGTTCGTCGGACTCACGTTTGCGGTCTACACCGGACAGAGCTTCGAGCGCGTCAAGATCGAACCCGAGATGATCGGTCACTACCTTGGCGAGTTCCAGCTCACCCGTAACTCGGTCGAACACGGACAGGCCGGGATTGGCGCGACCCGTTCATCGAAGTTCGTGCCCCTCAAGTGATATCATGGGAATCAACTACAGCGTCGAGGCCGATCCCGAAACCACCGCGAAAGCGATGCTTCGGGACCGGCCCATCAGCCTGAAGCACAGCAAAGCCATCTCGAAGGCGATCAAAGGCAAAACCGTTGCCGAAGCCGAGGAGTACCTCGAAGCAGTGATCGCCGGCGACCAGTCAGTGCCATTTAAACAGCACAACACTGGCGTCGGCCACCGTTCGGATATCGACGGCTGGGATGCCGGCCGCTATCCGAACAAGGCCTCGAAAGACTTCTTGAAGCTGCTCGAAAACGCCCGCAACAACGGCACCGAGAAAGGCTTCGACGGCCCCTCGATGGTGATCACACACGTCGCACCGCACAAAGTCGGTGAGCGAGCCGGCCGAAAGCCCCGTGCGTTCGGTCGTGCCAGCGCGTGGAACACCACCATCTGTGATGTCGAGTGTATTCTCGAAGATCCGGAGGCGACCGAATAATGGCAGACGAACACCAATTCATCGAAAACGGCCTGCAGCGCGCCCAGATCGACGAGTTCTTCGGTGACGAACTCAGCCGCGCAGGCTACGGCGGCATGGATATCGCCAAAACCCCAATGGGGACCCAGATCGTCCTCAAAGCCGAAAAACCAGGGATGGTTATCGGGAAAGGCGGCAAGAACATTCGGAAAATCACCTCCGAACTGCAAGACCGGTTCGGCATGGACGACCCACAGATCGACGTTCAAGAGGTCGACGAACCCGATCTGAATGCCCGGATCGTCGCCGACCGACTCGCTAACGCGCTTGAGCGCGGCTGGTACTTCCGAAAAGCAGGTCACACCACCATCGACCGCATTATGGACGCCGGCGCGCTCGGCGCAGAAATCGTCCTCAGCGGCAAGGTGACGGGTGCCCGCTCGCGCGTTGAGAAGTTCAACCGCGGCTACATCAAACACAACGGCGAACCAGCCCAGACCGTCGTCGACGAGGGTCAGGGCGTCGCCGTCATGAAACTCGGTACTATCGGTGTGACGGTCAAAATCATCCCGCCGGGAGCCGTCCTGCCCGACGACTTCCAGATTCACGACGATGTGGAAGTCGACGATGTCGAGCAGGCTATCGAAGACGAAGGCGTCGACTCACTGCTTGCTGAGGAACCCGAAGAAGTTCCAGAGGCACCTGAAGACGCCGAAGACGACGTCGAGGTTCCTGATGATGACCCAGCCGACGTGATCGACGAAGAGATTGTCGAGGAAGTCATCGACGACGCAGCCGAGGAAGTCGAGGAGACTGACGAGGATGCAGACGCAGACGCAGCCGACGAGGCTGAAGACGCTGACGCCGACGACGAAGACGAACTTGACGAAGAGGTTGCCGAAGAGGCAGCCGACCTCGTCGCCGAGATGGAAGAAGACGCCGAAGCCGAAGACGAGGAGGCGGATAACTGATGGCGATTCTTCACCCCGAAGAGATCCGTGACATGACCGCTGCCGAACGCGAGGTTGAACTCGATGAGCTCGAAACCGAGCTGCTCAACCTCAAGGCGCTGCAGGCAGCCGGTGGTGTCCCGGAGAACCCAAGCCAGCTCAACGAGCTGCGACGAACGATTGCTCGGCTGAAGACGATTCAGACCGAAGAAGGCGATTTCGACGACGAATAACATGGCCCGCACACCCGAAACCATCGCGCGACACGAACTCATCGGCCTCCCAGCGCGGGTGGTTGAGGCCGCAAGTGCCGACTTTGTCGGCATCTGTGGCCGCATCGTCAGCGAGACGATGCAGACGCTTGTCGTCTCGACGGATTCGGGTGACAAACGCGTGCCGAAGGCGGAGTCGACGTTCGAA
>PWFE01000034.1 GCA_003554115.1 Haloferacaceae archaeon
CGCTTCGAAATCGAGGCTTTCGAGATCCGTCCAGCGTCGACCGGGCGTCTGGATGACATCCGGCAGTTCGAGGTCGTCGAGTGCCTCAAGTGCCGCAAGGCGGCGTTCGAGCAGCCACTCTGGCTCGTCTCGGGCCGACGAGATCTCTTCGACCGTTTCGGCGGAGATGGAGGCTGGTACCTGCACGCTCATCCGAGCGAGCCCTCCATTTCGAGTTCAACGAGGCGGTTGAGTTCGACCGCGTACTCAATTGGCAACTCTTCGGTGATCGGCTCGATAAACCCGGAGACGATCATCTGCTTTGCGTCGTCGTCGTCGAGACCACGCGACTGCAGGTAGAAGATGTCCTCGTCGCCGATTTTGCCGACGGTCGCCTCGTGGGCGACGTCGACTTTCGACTCGTTGATCTCCATATACGGCATCGTATCCGAAATCGAGTTGTTGTCGAACATCAGCGCGTCACACTCGACCGCAGTCGAGGAGTTTTCTGCGCCGTCGGCGATGTGAACCAGTCCGCGGTAGTTGGTTCGACCGCCGTCCTTGCTGATCGATTTCGACTCGATGGTCGACTTGGTCTCGGGCGCGTTGTGGTAGACCTTCGCGCCGGTGTCGATGTTCTGGCCCTCGCCCGCGAAGGCGATGGTGATGTGGTTATCCGAGGCACCGCGGCCTTTGAGAATCGAGGCGGGGTACAGCATGGTGGCTTTCGAGCCCATCGAGCCCGAAATCCATTCCATGCGGCCGTTTTTCTCGACAATCGAACGTTTGGTGTTGAGGTTGTAGGTGTTTTTCGACCAGTTCTGAACCGTCGAGTACTGGACGTGGGCGTCCTCTTTGACGAACACCTCGACGCCACCCGAATGCAGGTTGAACGCCGAGTATTTGGGTGCCGAACAGCCCTCGATATAGTGGACCTCCGAGCCCTCTTCGGCAATGATGAGGGTGTGTTCGAACTGACCCATTCCTTCCGAGTTCATTCGGAAGTACGCCTGAATCGGCATCTCGACTTTAGTGTCCTCTGGGACGTAGACGAACGAGCCGCCCGACCAGATTGCCCCGTGAAGTGCAGCGAACTTGTTGTCGCTTGGGGGGACACATTTGGTCATGAAGTACTCACGGACGATCTCTTCGTGTTCTTGGACAGCCTTGTCCATATCACAGAAGATGACGCCCTTTTCTTCCCACTGTTCCTGCATGTTCTGGTAGACGATCTCGGATTCGTACTGCGCACCGACGCCCGAGAGCGCGTTCTTTTCGGCCTCTGGAATGCCGAGTTTGTCGAACGTATCCTTGATGTCTTCTGGGAGATCAGTCCAGTCGTCGACGCCACCGCGGACGTCGACATCGGGGCGGATGTAGGGGACGATCTCGTCTACGTCGACTTCCGAGAGATCCGGGATCTCGGGCCAGTCGGTCGGCATCGGCATGTTCTGGAAATGCTCCAGGGCACGAAGGCGTCGCTGGAGCATCCACTCCGGTTCGTCTTTGTCTTCCGAGATGACGCGAATCGTCTCCTCGGTGAGGCCTTTCTCGCTTTTGAAGGCGGATGCTTCCTCCTTCTTAAATTCGAATCGGGCCTCGGTGTCGGTCTGCTTGAGATGTTCTTCTGAACTCATGGTTTGTGTTTGGTGTTGGTTGCTTATAGTGGTGTGCGTAATTGTGGGTGGTTACGCAGTCTCGTAGACTTCCTCGCGGACCCAGTCGTAGCCTTTGTCTTCGAGTTCGGCTGCAAGCGACGCATCGCCGCTTTTGACAACTTGACCGTCGAGCATGATGTGGACGTGGTCGGGCTCGACGTAGTCGAGAATCCGCTGATAGTGAGTGATCTGGAGAACGCCAGTACCCTGCTCGTCGCGCAGTGCGTTGATGCCTTTCGAGACGTCCTGCAGCCGGTCGATGTCGAGACCAGAGTCGATCTCGTCAAGCACGGCGACACAAGGTTCGAGGAGGGCTGCCTGCAGTACCTCGTTCTGTTTCTTCTCGCCGCCGGAGAAGCCAGCGTTGAGATACCGAGTCATGAACTTCTCGTCCATGTCGAGCAGTTCCATCTTTTCGGAGAGGATCTGTTGGAACTCGGCGACACCGACTGCGCCATCGTCGGCAGGGCCTTCCATCGGCGAGGTGTCGTAGCCTGCTTCCTCCTCTTCGGCTTCGGTTTCCTCGTCTTCGTCCTCGAACAGCTCTTCGCGCTCGTCGGCTTTGGCGTTGAGCGCCTGCCGGAGGAAGCTGGTCATCGTGACGCCTTCGATCTCGGCGGGGTACTGGAAGCCAAGGAAAATACCGAGCGCGGCGCGCTCGTTGGGTTCCAGCTCAAGGAGGTTCCACGTGAGATCGTCTTCGTCCAGCTCTTCGTCGATATCTTCGACGTCTTCGTCGTCGAGATGAAGGAGAATCTCACCGTCGGTGACCTCGTAGGCGGGGTGGCCGGCGATGATCTTGGCGGTCGTCGACTTTCCGGAGCCGTTGGGACCCATGAGGGCGTGGATCTCACCGGAGTTGACCGTGAGGTCGACACCGCGAAGAATCGTTTCGCCGTCTTCTTCTGCGACTGCTGCGTGTAGGTTTTTGATTTCGAGTGTTGCCATTGTTAACTGATTGCCTCGTATGAGACAAGTAGGATGTAACGCCCATAATGGTTACGCATTCACCC